>CADCQA010000037.1 GCA_902803415.1 uncultured Spirochaetaceae bacterium
CAGGGGATGCGGCGGGCTGCCGCAAAGTTCCCCTGTTTGTGTAACTTTCATGAATGTGCGGGCTTTTTATTTCAAGTGTTCCCGTTGAAGAAAGCAGTTCCGCTGCTCTGCGCCGTCCTGCTGTCCCTGTGCTGCGCGGAGGCTTCCGCCGGGGCTGCCCTGGGAGTGCAGGCGGGCGGCGTTCCGTCAGTGCCGTCCGATATTCCGCCGGCAGCAGAACTTGCCCTTACGCTGAAATTTGATACGCTTCCCTTTGTGTTCTCTTCCCGCATCTGCATGGAAGACCTGCGCCTCAGCAGTGCTGCGCTTGTCATGGATATGTGGGTGGGAAATCCCGTCATCGGCAGCTCAATTGTCCACTTCTTTTATGGCCCCGGCCTTGCGTTTTCCTATGCTCCCCGCCGTGAGGAAAGCGGCGGCACCAGGCCGTGGCAGTTTTTTGCCGGCCCCCGCTTTGTAGTGGGGCTGAATGCCTTTGTTGAAGACAACATTGAGCTGTACGGGCAGACGGCGATGGAACTGGGCATTGTTGCCGGGGAATCCGTCATGCCGGCTTTCCGCTCCCATTTCCCGGTGGAAGTGGGTATCCGCTTCTGGTTCTAAAAGCCCGGAACCAGTTTTCCCCTGTTTATTTTTGTGCAAGGCAGCCGTGCAGGTACTGCGCCGCCGCCTCCAGTTCCTCCTGCAGGTGCCACGGCGGATTGATGACGAGCATGCCGCTGCCGTAAAGGTGTGCGCCTGCTTCCGTATTCATGCTTTCCGGCGCCCGCACGCTAAGTTCGCAGCGGAAACTTTCTGCAGGCATCGTACCGAGCTTTGCGTCGTCCTGCAGGGCTGTGAGCATCTGTGCAGTTTCATTCTTGCGGCGGACAATCAGGGGGTACCACAGCGCAATGATAGCCGTGTTCCATTTGCGGTGCACGAGCTTGAGCGTCTCTGTGACCTGCCGGTAGTCGGAAGCGTCCTCGTAGCTGGGGTCGCAGAGCACCAGTCCCCGCTTGACCTGCGGCGGTGTCAGCGCGTGCAGGGCCGTGTAGCTGTCTTCTTCGTGCAGTTCCGTCCGCGCCGCTGCAGGCTGCTCTCCGTCAGCTGTAAGCAGCGGCAGCGCCATGTTTTCCCGCAGCGCCGCGGCTGCCTGCGGATGCTTTTCCACAGTAACGTGGCGGTCGCCTTTCCTAAGGTAAAGCCGTGTGAGTTCCGGGCTGCCCGCATACAGCCTGTGCGAAAGGTACGGCGCTTCTGCTGCCAGGTAGTCCTGAATGCACTGCGGGGCCGCAGCGTCCTGTTCCTGCAGCCGCAGGATGCCGCCTGCCGCTTCTTCTGTCCTGAGCAGGCGCTCATCATCAAGCCGGAACCTTCCGGCCCCTGCATGGCTGTCGATAACGGTAAACGGTTTTTCTTTCCGGCAGAGCGAGTGCAGGATGAGCGTCAGGCAAATGTGCTTGAGGACGTCTGCATGGTTCCCCGCATGGTATTCGTGCTGGTAGCTGAGCATCAGGCTTTCTCCAAGCCGAGCCGCTCTGCAAGGGCTGCAAGCTCTGCGTTCCATGCAGCGGCGCTTGCATCGCTGGGCATGCGCCAGTCCCCGCGCGGAGAAAGGCAGACCGTTCCCACCTTTGCTCCGTCGGGCATGCAGGAACGCTTGAACTGCTGGCTGAAAAAGCGCTGGTAGAACGAAGTGAGCCATTTGAAAATCATATCGCGTGTGTATACGCTGTCCGTGCCTTCCGCCGTCCGTCCGAGCAGTGCCTGTTCAGCAAGGAAGAAAATTTTCTCCGGCCCGGCGCCCCAGCGGAGCACGTGGTAGAGGAAAAAATCATGCAGTTCGTAGGGGCCCACCAGTTCCTCGGTTTTCTGGCTGATGGAACCTTCCTGCGGCGGCAGCAGTTCCGGGCTGACCGGCGTGGCAAGAATGTCGCGCAGCACGGGTGCAAGCCCTCCGTCAGTGCCGGATTTTTCTGCTTCCGCGGCGAACCAGTCCACAAGGTGGCGTACGAGCGTCTTGGGAATGCTTGCATTCACGCCGTACATGGACATCTGGTCGCCGTTGTACGTGCACCAGCCGAGTGCAAGTTCACTCAAATCCCCTGTACCGATGACAATGCCGCCGCTCTTGTTTGCCCAGTCCATGAGCACCTGTGTCCGTTCGCGTGCCTGGCAGTTCTCGTAGGTAACGTCATGGCAGTTTTCGTCCTGCCCGATGTCTGCAAAATGCTGCCGGACGGCTTTCTGTATGTCGATTTCTTTGAGTGTCGCCCCGGTCTGCTCCGCGAGGGATCGCGCATTGGCAAGCGTACGCCCCGTGGTGCCGAAGCAGGGCATGGTGATGGCAGTGATGGCGCTGCGGCTGATGGCGCATTTGTCGAAGGCCCGTGCCGTTACCAGCAGCGCAAGTGTGGAATCCAGTCCGCCGCTCAGGCCGATGACTGCGCTCTTTGCATGGATGTGCCGGAGCCGCTTTGCAAGCCCTTCTGCCTGCATCTCTATGACTTCCCGGCAGCGTTCGCTCCGTCTGGCAGGATCATGCGGCACAAAGGGACGGGGATCCACGCCGCCGATCAGCCGTTCCGTGCCGGGCAGATCCGTCCCGTTCCCTGCATGGAAACCGATGTGTGCCGTGCTGGTTCCGCCGGAGAACACATTGTCTGCAATTTCAAAGTCCACGGTGCGGAAATGGGAGCAGCCGCCGGCTTCCTGCGCACAGCAGGCAAATGTCGTTGTCCGGAGCCGGTCGTGCCAGAGCCGTTCAAGGTCAAGGTCGGCGGCTGTTATCCGTGCATCCTCTGCGAACAGCGGTGATTCGGCGGTAATGCTGCCGTTGTGTGCAATGATGCAGTGCCCGCCGAACACCATGTCGGTGCTGCTTTCGTCATGCCCGGCACTCGCATACAGGTACGCAGAAACGGTCTTTGCCGAGTGCGCCGCCACAAGCATCCGGCGGTATTCCGCCTTTCCTGCGACTTCGTTGCTGGCGCTCAGGTTCACGATGACTGTGGCACCGTGCAGGGCGTGCAGCGTGGAAGGGGAGAGCGGCACCCATACGTCTTCGCAGATTTCCGCTGATACGCAGAAACGCATGTCGTTCTTGTCCTGCAGCATGATGTCCGTCCCGAAGGGTATGTCGCCGGGAAAACCGGGAATGCGTATGGTTTCGGGGAGCGTCCCCATTGCCGGCGTGAACCACCTGCGCTCGTAGAATTCTGCATATTCCGGGATGAATGTCTTGGGAATGACTGCCAGCACTTCTCCGCGCAGGATGAATGCGGCGCAGTTGTAGCGTGCACCGTGCAGTTCCACCGGAAGCCCGGCGGCAAAGAGCACGTCGCAGCTTCTTGTCTGCTCGCAGATGTTCCGGAGGGCGGCGTACGCAGCCTGCTGCAGCGTGTGCTGCAGGAAAAGGTCTCCGCAGGTATAGCCTGTAATGCTAAGTTCCGGGAATACAAGGAGCCGGATCTGTTTTTCGTGTGCCTGCTGCACCAGTGACACTATTGCTTCTGCATTGTGGCTGCAGTCGGCGACGGCAAGCTGCGGAACTGCGCAGGCTGCACGTAAGATTCCATATTTCATGGGCTCAAGTATAGCGGAGCAGTGCCAAAAAGTCTACGGAGCTGCTTCCGGCCCTTTCCGCAGCAGCTTTTCCGGCACGGAACGGGGTGGAAATCCTGCGCTTTTTGAAAAAAAAGGACTTATCTTCATCTGTCGGTTGCAATTTCTCTTGTGCTGGTGTATAATTTATCGTATATAGAATTTCCTGCAAGGAATTTCTTGGGAAATTTGCGGCCTGATGCGCGCCTGTGAATAGTGGTTTGAGGAACAGCTCCCTGCGGAGTTTGTGTATTTTGGGTTCCAGAGACTTTCTTGGAAACCTCCAGGGGCGGACTGATGTTTTGTCGGCTGCAAGTGGTCAAACCTGTTCGGAAGCTTCAGTTTCAGAACAGGTTACCTTGAAATGCGATGTTCAAAATCGCGCTATCAGCGCTTTTGAACTCGTCACCTGGGCGGAAACGTAGTTTCTGAACAGGTCTGTTGTCTGCATAATTTTGAAATTCTGTAGGTGGGGTTTTGATGATGGTCAATATTCACAATATTATGGAAGAGCAGGTTATCAGCCGTGTGAACCAGTTGTATGAGCAGGTGAAGGAGAGGGGAACTTCCTGGCTGACCTGTGATTGTGAGAATTGCCGCCTGGATACGATAAACTATGTGCTGAACCGCATCCCGCCGCGCTATGTGGTGAGCGGCAGAGGCGTTGCCCACAATACGGCTGCTGTCCTGAGTGATACGCAGCTTGCCGCGGATATAGACCGCATCGGCCTTGAGGGCATGCGGCTGGTGAACATGGCAAAGCGCCCGTATCACAAGACGCTTAAGCTGAACGGGGGCAAAACGCCCCTGATGATATATCCGGCGTTTCATTTTCCTACGTTCATCGGCGCTGTTTTTGACGGTTCAACCTTTGAGCCGCTCATCGGGGCGGACATTCTGCTCAAGCATGAGGGCGAAACAGCGGTCATGATGGATTCCAGCTGGGCAAATCCCTGTTCCACATACAGGGCGAACCGCGGCAACTATACGTTCTGGGTCGCACCGGAGCCTGCTTCTAAGGAAGGCGTTACCCGTGAATTCACCTTTACGATCGAAGTTACTGCCGAAGGCTATCTTCCGGTGACTTATTCCTTTGATGTTCCGCTTGTCAGCGAGATGAATGACCGGCGTGAGCTTAATTCTGTATACAGTCTTAAAATACAAGATTTGTTCCTGTTCCGCACCGACGTGGTGAACGAGCAGGAGTAGCAGGAGGCATGTATGTCTGAGCTGGTATCTTCCCAGAACCTAGGCATTGAAAGAAATTCGTTTGTTACACGGACGTTTGCATGGATGTTCGCAGCGCTGCTCATCAGCGCGGTGACGGCATTTGCGACAGCCGTGGCACTGGCACTCTATCCCCCGTTCCTGAAACTGCTGTTCGGTAATCACAGCATCGGTTTTATCGTGCTTGCAGTGGGCGAGATTGGGCTGGTGTGGTATCTTTCATCCCACCTTCGGGAACTTTCCGTGCAGGCAGCATCTGCATGTTTCATTGTGTACGCGGTTGTGAACGGCATTACGCTTTCCACGATTTTCCTTGTATACAACATCATTTCCATTGCTCTTGCATTCCTGGGAACGGCCCTTATGTTCGGTGTCATGAGCGTGTACGGCAGGGTAACAAAGACAAACCTTGCGACCGCCGGTCATTACCTGATGATGGGCCTTATCGGACTGCTGATTGTGTCCGGCGTGAACCTGCTGGTCAGCATGTTTACCGGTGTCCGCCTTGGATGGCTGGACTGGGCGATTTCCTTTGCAACCGTCATCATATTTGCCGGGCTCACCGCCTACGATACGCAGCGGATTATGGCTGCAGCGGCACATGCCGATGATTCCGATGCATACCGGAAGATTGCCATTTACGGTGCCCTTCAGCTCTATCTGGATTTCATCAACATATTCCTTTCGCTCCTGCGGCTTTTCGGCAGGCGGCGCTGACAGTTGCCGGGCTGCCCCAAAAGCAGCCTGCACAGATGTGCAAACAAATAAAAACACCCTGCGGCAGAATAGCTTCCGCAGGGTGTTTTTATGTTACAGGAGAAACTTGCATAAGAACTTTGCAGTCGGGATGACAGGATTTGAACCTGCGACCCTCTGGTCCCAAACCAGATGCGCTACCAGCTGCGCTACGTCCCGAAGCATGGTCGATGACAGGATCGAACTGCCGACACTCTGGGTGTAAACCAGATGCTCTCCCGGCTGAGCTAATCGACCATAGTTGTTATAGTAAAAGTGTTCGGAAACGTAGTTTCCGAACAGGTCTAGTGTACCAAAAAACGCTTTCTTTTGTCAAGACTGCATTAAGAGCCGCTTGTGCGGAGCAAAACAGCCTCGCCTTAGGCAAAAAGTTCTGTTGTCTTGAGCCATGCAGCCACCGCTGCCGCTTCTTTGTCAAGCTCGCGGTCGTCTTCAACAAAGGCGCTCATTTTGCGTACTTCGTCATGTACCCGGCGGGTGAACGGCGCAAAATCCTCTTTTCCCGCCAGATCAACGGCCTGCATTGCCGCAAGCAGGTGCGTTGCAAACTGCAGGAACACCAGCTCAATCTGCTCTGCCCACTTACGGGCGGAAATGGTTCCCATGCTCACCTTGTCCTGGTTCAGTGCCTCGGTGGGGGCGCTGGTGAGCGAAACCGGGAAGCAGTATGTTGCAACCTCGCCCCGGATTGCAGAAATGGTAATCTGGGCAGCCTTGAAGCCCAGGCGCAGGCCTGCACGGGGATGGTCAGCGGGAGTGAACGGAATCAGGTTTTCTGTGAGCCCGTTGAATTTTCCGTCAATGATGACTTCCGCCTGTTTGTCGCTCAGGTCCGCAATATTTGCAAGGGCCGTGCGCATATAATCACAGGCAGCGCAGATGTGCCCCCCGTAGAAGTTCCCGGTGTTGTACAGGCGCCCGGCATCAATATCAACAAGCGGGTTGTCGTTTGCGGAATTCAGTTCCTCCGTTATGAGCTCGCGGGCAAAACGCAGGGTATCGCGGTAGACGCCGGTAATCTGCGGCGCGCAGCGGATTGAATATCTGTCCTGAATTTTGTTTGTCTGGGCGACAAATCCTTTTCCGTCAAGTTTTTCAATCTGATTTTTAAGAAAATCTTCATACTTCCATACACGCTTGGAGTCCTTGATGATCTGGTACACATAGGCCGCTGACTCGCACTGCCCCTTGTGGTTCTTGATTTCGCTCACTTTTGCAACAAAGGGGGTGTCCTTTCCGCGGGTGATTTCAGAGGTGACAGCGGTAAGGAAGTCGGATATGTTGGCAAGGCGTTCTGCCTTTTTCCATGCAAGCGCAGCAACTGCCGTCATGACCGAGGTACCGTTCATAATTGCAAGGCCTTCCTTTGCTTCTATCGGAAGCGGAGTAATGCCTTCTGCCTTAAAGGCCTCTGCTGCCGGCACGATGTTTCCTTTGTAGTATACTTCGCGCTGCCCCATGATAACCGCTCCCAGATAGGAAAGCGGCGTAAGGTCGCCTGATGCGCCCACTGAGCCAAGCTGCGGAATCACCGGAATGATATCCCTGTTCAAGAGCGTCACCATCATGCGGGCAAGCTGCGGGCGGATCGCGGAATGACCGCCTTTTACGTTTCCGTTCAGCCGGGCAAGGACAACGGCACGCGCGGTTTCCCGGTCGAACTTGGGGCCCAGCCCGATACCGTGGTAGGTACAGATCACGCGCTGGAGTTCCCCGGCTTTTTCCACAGAAATCTGATTGTGGCAGCTGTCGCCGAAATCGGTCGTTACGCCATAGGTCGGCACGCCGGTTGCAATATAGTCTTCAAGGAATTTCCGGCTCTTTTCAATCCGCTCCCAGAATGCCCGGTCTTCCGGCAGCTGTACTTCTTCGCCGCGCAGGGCAACGTCACAAACATCTTCTATTGTTAAATCGTTTCCGCATACAGTTTTCATAGACATACAGTATAGCTTAAATCGCTTTGTTCGGAAACTTCACTTTCCTGCCGCCGGGTGTGGAAACAGTGTTTTTGTGCGGGTTTTTGCAATGAACGCGCAGGTCTGTGAGAAAATGAGCAAGACGCACAGGAGCGGCGCCGCAGGGGATTCTTGTGATATTTTTGATGCTGGTACTGGAAATTTACTCTTGAATACTGTATAATGAATACGTATTCTCTTTGCAGGGAACGGATCAAAACTCATTTTGGAGAATGAACACTATGAACAAAGTAGAACTTGTTGATGCGATTGCAAAAGACACAGGTCTTTCAAAGAAGGATTCTGAAGCAGCCCTTAAATCATTTATCGAAACTGTTTCTAAGGAACTCGCCAAGGGGCACACTGTGCAGCTCATCGGTTTCGGAACCTTTGAAGTGGGCAAGCGTGCTGCCCGCACTGGCCGCAATCCTGCCACTGGTGAGACAATCAAGATTGCTGCCTCCAAGTCGCCCAAGTTCAAGGCCGGAAAGGCACTCAAGGACAGGGTTAACAAGAAATAAGCCCCTGGTGCTTTACAGAAAGACCGCCGCCGTTTGCCGGAGCGGTCTTTTTTTATGGCTGAGCCGCTTTCCGAAGCAGCATGCTTTTGCAAGCGGTTCAGATGCGTTCTGTCCCGTGACGGGGGCGTGATTTCCGGAGGAATTTTCCTATGACGTCTCAGTTTTCCCGCTCCCGGCTGCTGTTCGGCGGGGAGTGCATGGATCGGCTTGCCGCTGCGCGCGTCATTGTGTTTGGCGTCGGCGGTGTCGGCGGCTATGTGGTAGAAGCACTTGTCCGCGGCGGCATTGGTGCCATTGATATCGTTGACAATGACACGGTGTGCCTGAGCAACCTGAACAGGCAGATTTATGCGCTGCATTCCACGCTGGGGCAGTACAAGGTGGATGCCGCTGCCGCCCGCATCCATGACATCAATCCGGCATGCCGGGTAACGGTGCACCGGACGTTTTTTCTTCCAGAGACGGCTGCGGACTTTGATTTTTCACTCTACAGCTATGCAGTGGATTGCATCGATACAGTGGCGGGGAAAATCCAGATTGTGATGCAGGCGAAGGAAGCCGGCATTCCTGTTATCAGCTGCATGGGCGCCGGCAACAAGCTGGATCCCACCCGGCTGGAACTTGCCGATATTGCCGACACAAGCGTCTGTCCGCTTGCGCGCGTTATGCGGCAGTCACTCCGGAAACGCGGCATTGAGCACCTGAAAGTCGTGTATTCCCGTGAAGCTGCCCTCAAGCCCGCTCCCGGTGAAGTCCCGGAGGAAGAAGCTGGCGGCCGTCTGCCGCCGGGCAGCACATCCTTTGTTCCGCCTGCCGCCGGGCTTATTATTGCCGGCGAGGTCATCAGGGATTTGTCCTGCTTCCATGCCCGCGGGGAGGATTGTGCCGGCGGCTGAATGCCGGCAGCTAAATGCCGGCGATACGCTGCCGCTTGCAGGTTTGTGAGGAAAACAGCACGATTTCCGTGCCTGTTTATCGTTGACAACTATCTTTGTTGCTGATAAAATTAGAATGGAATGGCAGTTGCATAAAAAACAGGCTTTTGCAGCTGCTTCTGGAGCGATTATGACACTGAAAGAGAAGTACGAGAAATGTCTGCAGGATTCCGAGAACTTTATCACCGGTGAAAAAAACAATGCATCCTGCTCCTATAAATATGGCAAGCGCCTGGCTCAGTTTTTCAATGAAGAGCTGGATTATTCCGACGTGAACATTCATTACGGCTATCCGATTGGCGGTATCAGAAAGGAGGACTGGAACCTCAAAATCCGTTTCCAGCTGCGTAAGCCGGAAATTGAGCGCTATTCTCCGCTGGGATCCGGTCAGGTGTTCAAGTACCTTTCCACGCTTGCCGATTCCGACTGGACGAGCAATGAGCCGATCGACAGCGAGGCAAAGGAAATCATGCGGGGTATGCTCGATATGCTCAGCCCCGTGCAGGAAGGATTGACGATTAAGCACATCGGTGTGGAATGGGCGCTGCACGTTCCTGACTGTACAACGGTCTTCGTCACATTCTTCTATGCCTACGATGAAGAAGAGGAAATCGCAACTGACTAAACAGGTCTGCTGAGGGCGCATAGACCCGGTTTCTGTGCACGGCAGTGTAGCACTGCTGTGCATGGAGGCAAGCTGCATGAAAATCGTCTTCTTCAGTACCAATTCCTATACATTTGACGCCGCATCGCTGGATATCAGGACCTTCCCGACCCGGAAGGTGCAGTGGGAGCGTCTTGCCGAAAAATATCCGGAACACGACTTTGTGCTGGCGACTATGCTGCCGGGCACGTTTCTGGTGGATTCCTTTGCGCCTGCCGGTGCGCAGGGCAGGGTGTCCGTCGTTCTTTTGCAGCAGGGCACGGCAGAATGCATTGCCGCTCAGATAACCGGCCTGCATCCAGATCTTGCCGTTGCTGCCTCATTCTGGGTTGCCCCCTATGACTGGCTTGCGCTGCGGGATGCCTCTGTTGCGGAAATCCTCCGCGCCTCCGGTATCAGAACCGTCTGCCAGGATTCCGGGACGGCCCTTACCTGCTTTGATAAATTCCGTACGAATCAGATGCTTTCCCGCCTTGGTTTTCCGGTGCCCCGTGCCGTTTTTGTGCACCATGCGCTGTTCTGGAGCGAGCGCGGCAGGGAATCCGTGCAGGTGAATGTCTACAAAGAGTATGTGCTGCAGGAAATCAGGAAGCTTCGCCTGCCGCTTGTCATAAAGGATACCGTGGGGCTCAGCTCGTACGGCATGGAAGTTGTGTCAAGCTATGGCGAGGCGCGTGCATTCCTCTGTTCAAAGAAGAATAATTCCGACAGAATTGTGGAAGAATACATCTCCGGGCTGCAGTTTGGCGCCGAAATCCATTGTTCCGGTGATTGCTGCACGGTATTGCCGCCGTTCCTTTTTTCCGTGAACAAGTACGGTATTACCAGCCCCAAGCAGAGCGTAAAAATAGGGCCGGTGCGCGGTGAAGCATTCCGGCTTCCTGAGCTGAATGCCATGCTTTCGCGCCTTGCCAAAGAAATGCATTTTGGTGCCGTAGCGCAGGTTGACCTTGTGTTCAGCGGGGAAACCTGGTACATCATCGAGATTAATCCCCGGCTTTCCGGGATGACCGAGACCTATGCTGCTGCACAGGGCCGCTCCCTTCCGGAGCTGCTTGCCGCAAATGCACTTGCTTCCGGCGGCTGTCCTCCCATGAGCTGCGTATGCAACCTGAAGCTTCCCATCCTGCCCGTGGAACGCCTTGAGGAACTTGCCGCGCTGCCCTTTGTTCACTTTGTTCAGCAGATACACAACAAGGCTGCCCGGCAGGAGCGTGAGCGCGGCTACGGCGAAGTGATTTTTGGCGGCACACGGACGGGAGGGGAACTGCTTGCCCAGCTGGATGAAATTGCCCGGCGCTTCCCTGACGCCATGGAAGCGGTTTTCCTGCAAAATGCCCGCGGACTTGCGGCCCTGCTGCAGGATTAAGCCGCTGTTCAGCAGTCCAGCAGTGTTACGCTGTGCCCGAAGTGTCCGGCAAAGCGCAGAAAATCGTCGTAAGAGATGCGGATTGTTGCCGTGTTCCTGAGCGGGTGGCAGAGGATGAATCTGTCCTTGCAGTCCCGGTCAAGCAGGAGCGTAACTTTGTTATCCCTGTCTGCCATGATGCAGAGGGGCGATACCGAACCCGGCGTGATGCCCAGGTAGTCGGCCAGTTCCTGTGCATCGCAGAATGAAAGCCTTCCAAGCCCCTGCTGCGCGGCAATGGCTTTCAGGTCTGCCCGTTTGTCCTTGCCAAGGGTGATGAGCAGGTAGTTTTTTTTCTTGTCCTTGACAAAGAGGTTTTTGACCTTGTAGCCCTCAAGATCTATGTGAATTTTGCTGCTTTGTTCCACCGTGAAGGTCGCAGGATGCTCCTGCAGCTGGAATGGGATTCCCAGTTCCTGCAGGACTGAAAGAATCGCTTCCATCCTAGTCTTCCTCCTGCACGGGGTCGACCAGCCGGCCGCCATACAGTTCCTTGGGATACACTTTCAGTTTAAGCTTTTTTTCAAGTGATGCATAGCGCTGCATTTCGACTGCATCCCCGATGACGCAGTTGAATCCCGTCTGCCCGGCACGTGCAGTGCGCCCCGCCCGGTGGATGAAGAAATCAGTGCTTTCCGGCAGGTCGAGCTGCACCACGTGCGTAATGCCGGGAATGTCCAGCCCGCGGGATGCCAGATCCGTAGTGACCAGGACGGGCACCTTTCCGTTCCGGAAGCTGTCTATGGATGCCTTTCGTATTTTTTTGTCCATCTTTGCACTCAGGCCTGCGCAATTCAGCTTGCGCCAGCGGAGTTTACTCACGATGTTGTCAATCTGATCGCTGCGGGCTGTGAACACAATCAGTTTTTCCGGCTGCACGGCATTGATAAAGGCCCGCAGCCTGTCAATTTTGTCCCGCCGTTCAGCAAAAATTGCCCAGTGCGTGATGTGTTTGCGCAGGATGTCTTCCGGCGGCAGCGTAACAAGTTCTATGGCATCTTCTTCGCTGCTTTCGCCCTGGGCAAGTCCGTCGCGGGCCTTCTGCAGGATGCTGCGGGTGTAGCTGCTTACGGTGGCGGAGTTACCGATAATCTGTACCCTGCGCGGCAGGCGCTCCATCAGTCCTTCCGTTGCATCCCTGAGTTCCGGACTGAGCAGTCTGTCGGCTTCGTCCAGCACCAGGCATGAAACCTTGTCCGCCTTTAGTTTCTTCAGGTGGATGAGTTCCAGGAGCCGTGCCGGGCCGCCGATGACGATAAGCGGCTTTTCCTTGAGCTGCTCTATCTGGCGGCTGATGGGACTTCCCCCGATGCAGAGCACACAGCGGAGATCCGAAACCTGCTGTACCTGGTTCCGTATTTGGGATGCAAGTTCCAGCGTGGGCGATGCAATGAGCAGCTTTACTGCCCCGCGCTTGTCGTCCTGTTCCTCAGCCTGAATTTTCTGGATGAGGGGCAGCAGGTAGGCAAAGGTCTTTCCGGTGCCGGTTTCGCTTTGAAAAAGCAGGTTCTTTCCTGCCGCAACAAGCGGTATGACCCGCTGCTGTACGGCCGTCGGCTCTGTGATGTGCAGCGCTGCCAGTCGGCTAATCAGCGCTTCGTCGATGTTACAGTCCTTGAAACTTGTCATAGTTTTATAACTATAGCATATTTATTGCGTTTTGTGGTATAATTTAGAGCTATGAAAGTTGGAATTGATACATTTGGCTGTGATAACGGACGTTCCGGGCTTGGTTCCTACGTACTTTCCCTTGTCAGCAGCCTGCCGCAGGACAAATCTGTTGTATACGATTTGTTCGGTCCGGAGGTAGACCGCTACACCTACACTCGTTCGAAGGATTACGGTTTTACCAGTGTCAATCTTCCTGACAGCCTGACGGTCGAGCGTCTCTGGCACAGTTTCCGCATCAATAGGTTTGGCCGCCGTAACGGCTATGACGTCATCCTCTATGCAGCCGGGGCGCGGATTCTTCCGCAGAAATTTAAGGTGCCGGGGGTTGCCGTCGTGAACGACGTCGTGAGCAGCCTTTTTAAGTATTCGGATGACCACTGGCTCCGTAAGTGCATAAAAAAAGGCCTTTCCTCCGCGGATACCATCATAGCTGCGAGCGAATACATTAAGCAGGACCTTACGGCGGCCGGCATTACTCCCCGCCGGGTGAAAGTTGTCTATAACGGTATAAATCACAGTATGTTCTATCCTGCGGAAAGCGTCGGTGCAGACGGCAGCATTATTGACATAAAACCCTTTGCCATCAAAAAACCTTACCTGATTTACCCGAGCCGCGTGCAGAACGAAGGGAAAAAGCACGTTGAGCTTATAAAGGCCTTTTCCCGCTTCAAGGAAAAGACTCACCTGCCGCACCGGCTTGTCATAGCCGGGAGTGAAGGTCCCTACGTCGATGTTGTCCGCAAGACTGCAGCTGCATCCTGTGC
>CADCQA010000038.1 GCA_902803415.1 uncultured Spirochaetaceae bacterium
AACATGTTCATCGGAACATACAGCCCCTTCCGCACGAACATCAACTACAACCGCTACTATGCCACCATCAACATGACCGGCGCGCTGGTGCAGAACCTGTACTACACCTTCTCCACCACGTTCCAGACAGAGGAATTCGTGGGCACGGGCAACATGACCCAGCTCAGCTTTACCTATTACCCGGAAAAGCTGAGTTCTTCAGTTTCGCTGAACGCGCTGTATGCGTCCGGCAACAACAACGGCCCCTTCTCGCGCTTCAGGGGCTTCACCAGCAACTCTATTTCGTACTCCCGCTACGCACCGGAGATGTCGGGGGCACTCAAGCTGGGCACCTACGTTACCCTCAAGCCGCTGCGGGAACTCTTCCTTGGCGTGGGCACGGATTTCCTCTTTGCCTGCCCCGACGACGACATCACATACGACGGCTGGCAGATGTACGCGAATTTCAAGCTTCAGTGCACCACGGACTTCCAGATTTCCATCACGGACTTCTTCTACAGGGGCTTCCGCTCACGGGATCCGGACAATCACGGCGTGGTCGTAAAGGCAACCATGTCTTTCTGAAAAAGTTTTTATTTTTCGGCATTTTTTCCGCGATTTGCTGGACAAAAAGAAGTGCCATGTTATAATACAAGATGGGATGTAGAGCAGGATCCGGGAGCCGCCCGCCCCTGGAATCCCCTAAATTATACAAACCGGAGGTTTTTATGAAAAATACAGCGAAAACAGCCACCGCCGCATTCATTCTGGCTCTGGCAGCAGGACTCTCCGCGCATGCCCTTGATGCCAAAGTGACATCTGTAACAGGAAAGGTTGAGTATCAGAAGACTGGTTCTGATACGTGGACTCCCGTAAAACAGGACGACATACTGAGTGAAGGCACGATAATTTCGACCGGCTTCAATTCATACGTGACGCTCAACATGGACGGCAACGTCTGCACCATGGAACCCCTTACCAGGATGTCCATCGAGCAGATTTCAAAGAAAGACATCGTACAGAACGGAAAGAACAAGACGGTTACCAAAACCGCAGTGTTCATCGACACGGGCAAGGCAAGCTTTAAGGTGAATTCAACCGACAAGAAGCTGAATGACTTCAAGGTGCATTCACCGGCAGCAACGGCTTCTGTCCGCGGTACCGAATACTCTGTCGATTCCAATACCGGTACGGTCGATACGTCCCACGGTCTTGTTGCAGTCACCGGCGGTTCAACCCGCAGCGACGTTGAAGCAAACCGCGACAACTTCTACATCCGCCCGGAGGGTGAAACTTCCATGCAGACATCCGTAAAGGATGTTGGCGGAAGCGACGGAGCTATCCCGGTCGGCGCAGGCGAAAGCATTACGTTCACCAGCAGCTCAACCGGCGAGCGCACCACGCCGTTTACGACGCGCAGAAAGAATTCCATGGCGCTGCCCGACAGCACGGTTTCTCTTGCTGACCAGCAGCGTTACGCCGCAAGCGCAGCAGGACTTACGTCTGACCCGCAGAGCGAGCGCAAGGACAATGCTGATATTGGTGCGGCATCATCTTCCGGCGGCGGAAGCAAGGACGCAGCATCCAACGTGGGCATCGGTTTCTAGCCCCGCAGACAGGCTGCACACAAACAAAAAGCCCCGGTTTTCCGCGCGGAAAGCCGGGGTTTTTATTTTGCCGCAGTACAACGGGCTTGTTTTGCGAATGGCACAGAAGCCGCCGCGGGCAGGCCCGGCTAGCGGAGCACCTTCCTTACAAAGGACAGGATATTCGGCTTGTGCGGGGCATAGCGGAAATAATTGTCGCCGCCGCGGGGACCGCGCTCAAGGATGCTCTTGTAGTGGCTGAACGTCTCGAAGCCGTACCTGCCGTGGTAGTTCCCCATGCCGCTTTCGCCAACCCCGCCAAAGGGAATCTTGCTGGAAGCAATGTGGCACACCACGTCGTTGATACAGCCGCCGCCGTAGCGGAGCGTTTTGACAATCTCGCCGGAAACCTGCTTGTCCGAAGAAAAGAGGTAGAGTGCCAGCGGAAGCGGGCGGGCGGCGACAAAAGCAATTGCGTCGTTGATGTCCTGATAGGAAATGACCGGCAGCAGCGGCCCGAAAATCTCCTCCTGCATCAGCGAAGACGCGGCCAGCTCCGGGCTGTGGATGTCGCACAGATCTATGATTGTGGGAGCAATTTTGTTCGTTATAAAATCCATCTCCGCAGAAGGATAGAGCGTAGAAAGGTGAACGAAATGCCGTTCGTTGATAATCTTGGGATATTCCTTGTTGGCAAGGGGATTTTCCCCGAACTGCCGCTTTATCTCTTCCTGCAGCGTGGCAAGCAGCACCTTCTTTATCTTCTGGTCAACAAGGATGTAGTCGGGGGCAACGCAGGTCTGGCCGGCGTTCAGGAATTTTCCCCAGACAATACGGCGGGCAGCCGTGGGAATGTCTGCCGTATCGTCCACGATACAGGGGCTCTTGCCGCCCAGCTCCAGGCAGACGGGCGTCAGGAAGCGCGCGGCATTCGACATGACGATTTTGCCCACGTTCTGGCTGCCCGTAAAGAAAATAAAGTCAAAATGCTGGTTCAGCAGCGCGTGGTTCTGCAGATAGCCGCCGTTGACCACCGTAATGTATTCAGAATTGAAATTCTTTGAAATCAGGGAATCCAGCAGCGCGCTTGTTGCCGTGCTGTATTCAGAAGTCTTCAGGACAATGGTATTGCCCGCGCTCATGGCAGCAATGAGCGGCTGGATGGACAGCATAAACGGATAGTTCCAGGTCGCCATGACAAGGACAACCCCGTAAGGCTCCGGGAAGACACGCAGCTTGGACGGCATCAAAAAAAGGTCGCCCTGCATGCGGCGCTCACGGCTCCAGCGCTTGAGCTTGCGGATGTGCAGGGAAATTTCGTGCAGCACAATGCCGATTTCGGACACGTAGGATTCGACGGCAGATTTATTCAGGTCGTCATACAGTGCCTTTGCAATATCCTCCTGATGGGAGGAAACAACGTTGTAGAGTTTCTTGAGCTGCTCTATGCGCCAGGAAATGTCCTTGGTGCGGTTTGTGGCAAAGAAATTCCGCTGGGTTTCCACGATGGCGGCAATGCGTTCCTCGCTGCGCTCCTGCGCTATTTCCTGCTCGATAGCTTTCTGTTCGGCATCATAGTCTGATTCCGGGGCTGCAGCGGGGGATTCCCCGCTTTCCTGCCAGGAAAACGATTCCTGAGCGTCTGCAACGGCGGGCTCCGGTGCCGGGCTTTCCGGCATCGCGTCCTGCACCTGTTCTTCCACGGCGGGAACAGACTCATCGGGAGCAACAGCAGCCTTTTCCTTTTCGGGCGTTTTTCTCGGTTTCCTTGTGCGGGTCGTTTTTGCCGCCTTCTCGGCAGTCTTTTTCGTTTCCTTTTCCAATTTGCTTGCTCCACGGGGCAGTTTTCCCAAAGCCACGGGCGGGATTCCCGCCGCCGCTTATCCGGCAACAGCCCGGCTGCCCGGACAAACGTGGAATTTCCCTGTCAAAACTGCTTCCTTCCATTATGCTACAGAGCGCGTTTTTTTTCAACCGGGCAAACCATGAAACACGGAAATCACAGGACTGCGCACCATCCCCCGCCGCCATCTGCTTGCCCACTTTGGCTTTTAGTGTTAGTATGCCAGCATGAACGTACACATCATTGAGATGCCGCTCGACTTTGGCGGCAAACGCCACGGTTCCGACATGGGACCGTCCGCAATACGCCTTGCCGGCATTACGGACAAGCTTGAAAGCCTGGGACACGAGGTTTCCATGGACAAGGAGCCGAAGGAAATTGAGGCACAGGAATACGCTGACATCGGCGACAACCCCAAGGCAAAGTACCTGCAGCCCATTTCGCGGGCTTGTACGGCCCTTGCCAATACCGTGGAGGCAAGCATACAGCGGAATGAATTCCCGCTGGTGCTGGGCGGCGACCATTCGGTTGTACTGGGCACGGTGGCGGGACTGCATGCCGCCTACCGCAGCAAGGACATCAGGCTGGGAGTGCTGTACGTAGACGCACACGGCGATTTCAATACGGCGGAGACCACACCTTCGGGCAACATCCACGGCGAATGTCTTGCCGCAAGCGCGGGCTTTGGGCTGCCGGAGCTGGTGAACCTGCACCATGACGGCCCCAAGCTTGACCCGCAGAATATCTGCTTTGTCGGCACCCGCGATCTGGACACCGGAGAACGGCAGTTGATGCGGCAGGCGGGGGTAACCGTCTATTCCATGAGCGACATCGACCGCCTGGGATTCAGCGAAGTGGTGAAAAAAGTTAAGCTTTTTTTCAAGACGCACTGCGACGTGGTGCATATCAGCTTTGACATGGACGCGCTTGACCCGTCAATTGCACCGGGAACCGGCGTCCCCGTCCCCGGCGGCCTGAATTTCAGGGAAGCCCTGCTGCTGATGGAAGAAATGGCAGCACTGAACACCGTGCGCTCCATGGAAATCGTGGAAGTGAACCCCATCCTTGACGTCCGGAACGACACCGCCGCAATGGCTGTGAGCCTTGCCGCCCGGCTTCTGGGCGAAAAGCTCTGGTAAGATTTCCCGGTACGCAGCTGCCCGGCACTCCGGAGCAGCTCAGTCCCTGCGGATGACCTGGCGCGCCTGGTATGCCGCAAGGGCTGCGGCTATTTCGGCAGCATCATGCCGCTCTCCGCAGCCGATGCCGGGGCATTCCCGGCCCGTCTGTTCCCAGGTATCGCGCCCCTGCATCACGGACGTCCAGAACGGATAGGTCCGGCACTGCACGGGGCGCGCTTCGTATGCTTCGCAGCCGCAGCCGTCTTTCCAGAACACACAGTCGTAGTTCCGCAGTTCGCGCAGGGCCAGCCAGAACGAGCCGTCTTCCTGCTCTACCCAGCGGCAGTACGCCTGCATAAACTGCTCCGGCTCCAGTTCCGCCCATGCCGCAAGCCGAGCAAGGTCTTCCTGCGAAAGATAGACAACGCCGGGCTTGTCCTTGCAGCAGTGCGAGCAGCGGCGGCAGGAAAACTGCAGGCCGTCGCGGAAGAAAGGCTCTGAGCCGCTGCCGCCTGTCATGCCTTTTCCGCCAGCGCCGTAAATTCGGCAACTTCCGCAGCGTACATCGCAATGCCGCTCTTCCAGAATTCCACGGAACTAATGTCAAAGCCGGCCTTGCGGCACACGTCTTCGCAGCTCATGCTGCCGGTATCCGCAAGCAGCGCCGCGTAGGTGGCAGCAAAGGAGGCTCCTTCCTGCCGGTACTTCATGTACAGGGCCGCCGCAAAAAGCTGCCCAAATGCATAGGGGAAGTTGTAGAAATCAAGATCCGTGCTGTAGTAGTGAGACTTCAGCGCCCACATGTACTCGTGCCGTTCTGAGCTCAGCCCGCTGCCGTAGCTTTTTTCCTGCGCATCGCGCATCAGGCGGCAGAAATCGTCGGCCCCCAGCTCTCCGTTTTCACGTTCCTCAAAGACGCTGCGCTCAAAGTAGAAGCGGCACAGAATGTCCACCAGCACCTGCGCGGCATCCTGCAGGTCAATGTCAAGGAGCCGCAGCTTGTCGGCATCGCTGCAGCGGGCAAGCATGTCCTGCTTGGTGATGGTTTCCGCAAAGGTACTTGCGGTTTCCGCAAGCGTCATCGGATAGTCAAAGAAACTGGCGGGCTTGCCCTTCATGCAGGAGAAGTGGTAGGCATGCCCCAGCTCGTGCGCCAGCGTAATGATGTCGCTGAATGCACCCGTAAAATTCAGCAGGATGCGGCTCTGGTGGCCCTTGGGAAAGTCCTCGTCATAGGCGCCGCCCACTTTGCCGGGGCGGATTTCCGCATCAATCCAGCCGGATGCAAAGGCGTGTTCCGCAAAAGCCCCCATCTCCGCAGAGAAAGATTTGTATTCGGCGGCCACATAATCGCGCGCCTCATCGAATGTCCACTTTTTTTCAAGCAGGGAACCGCTTCCCTGCGGAGCGGGCAGCGGGGCAAACAGGTCGTAGAAGGCCAGCCCCGGTTCCTTGTCCGTACCCGCGGCGGCGCTTGCAGTGGCAGCAGCCCGGCGGAGCAGCTTTGCCTTTGCCTGGAAATACGTGCGCCACATCGGCAAAGCACCTTCCAGAGAGCTGATGAGCGCGTCCAGCGTGGCACGGCTCATGCGGGAAGAATCAAGGGCACGCGCCAGCGCATCGTCCCAGTGGCGGCGGCGGTTGAGCAGGACGGTTTCGCCCTTCAGGTTGTTGAGCGCGGCGGCAAAGGAAACGCGGTGGCAGGAAAGCAGCTCCAGCTCCTTGCCCCAGGATTCCCTGCGGAGCCGGGCATCCGGGGAAAAGGCATCGTTGCGGATTTCGTTGAAGGTCTTGCCGGAATCATCGTGCAGGGTGCTTACCAGCTGCTCCTGCAGGCGCCCCCAGGCATCGCCGCCGGTACGCTGCAAGTCCATTGCAAGCTTTTCCTCCGGGGCAGACATCTGGTGTCGGGTGCCCTCCAGCACCTCGTCCAGCAGGTAGCGCCAGCCTGCATACTGCGGAAAGCGGCGGTAAAACTCTTCCAGGGAAGCGCGGTGCGCCAGCAGCATGGTGCTGAATTTGAGTTCCTGCTGCTGCAGGCGCACGGAAAGTTCCTGCACGCGCGACAGATTGTTCAGGCGCGCAGTGTCGGTCGTATCCGTGGAATACGAAACATAGGCATACGCGCCGAGTGTACGGCTGCGTGCGGTAAGTTCGTCGGATGCGGCAAGGTAGGAAGAAAGCCATGCGGGAAAGTCAAAATTGGCATTCGCCTCGCGGGTAAAGCGGTCGGCGGTCTCCAGCAGGGCATCAACATTGTCCATCGCAGCGGAGAATTCCTCCAGCGCCTTCTTGTGCTCATCAGAATCAATATCGGGGAAAATGGAATCAAGGTTCCACCGTGGTATGCAATTGCTCATGCCCCTACTATACCACAATGCGGCAGGGGCTGGCAACGGAGCGGCAGAGGTTCTGCGTCCTATGCGCCCACGAGGTGCCAGCGGTGGTCAACGTGGTTGAGGGGGCGGCAGCCGTCTGCGGTAACCAGTACAAGGTCTTCGATCCGCACGCCGAATTCGCCCGGAAGGTAAATGCCCGGTTCTATGGAAAATATCATGCCTTCCTCCGCGATTATGGGGCTGGAAGTGCTCACGTCGCCCGGCTCATGGTCATCCTGTCCGCAGAAGTGGCCCAGCCGGTGGGTAAAACAGTCCCCGTACCCGGCATCCGCAATGCAGCTGCGGGCAGCAGCGTCAATGTCCTTGAGCGGCACACCGGGGCGTACCAGCGATACTGCCCGCTCCTGTGCGGTGCGCACAATGTCATGGACGGCGGCAGCGCGGGGCGGCGCGGATTTGAAAAAATTGGTGCGGGTCATGTCTGAACAGTAGCGCGCCCGGCGGCAGCCCATATCGATGAGCACGCAGTCGCCGTCTTTGAGCACGGTAGCATCCGGACTGTGGTGGGGGTCGGCAGCGTTTGCGCCGAAGGAAACAATGGTTTCAAAGCAGGGGCCGTCGGCACCTTCCGCACGGAACTGCTCATCAATGTATGCAGCAAGCTCCAGCTCGCTCATGCCGCCGCGGACATGCGCCATGGCACGCTCCATGCACACGTCGTTGATGCGCGAAGCTTCCGCCATCAGCGCGATTTCCTCTGCATCCTTGCGGCCGCGAACCTCGTCCACACAGGCGGAACCGGGCACAAAGCGCGCATCCGGGCGCAGCGTCATCAGCGGCAGCAGGAAGCGGGCAGGCCAATTGCCGTCCACACCCACCGTGCCCCGCAGAGAGTCCCGGCGGGAAAGCACCTGTACGGCATCGTCGGCATCCGAGTACCAGACGGTTTCCGCCGCAGTCTCCGGCACATTGAACAGCCGGTTCACCACCAGCACTGCGCGGCCGCAGGCGTCAAGGCAAAGCACGTACAGGCGCTCAAAGGGTTCGTTCCACACGCCGGTCAGGTACCAGATGCTCCGCGGGTCACTCACCAGAAGCGCATCAAGCCCCCGGCGGCGCATCCCCTGCGCAACAGCCGCCATCCTGCGCTCACAAGAAGAAGCTGTCATGCTCAGACCTGCGTCTTGAATTTGTTCACCAGCTCGCTCACCTCGGTACTGACCGTCACGTTCTGGCGGGCAGCCTCGCCGTTCTTTTCCGCGGACTGCTGAATCTGCCGCAGGCTCTCTGCCGCAAAACCGGCCTTTTCCACGATGGAAGAGGACTGCTTCCGCAGGTCTTCTATGCCGGCAAAGAGCTTGAAACTTTCCTTCTTCATGAAGGCGTTCATGCTCACGATGTCCGACGTTGAGCTGTTGATGACGTTTATCTTTTCAAGGATACTTTCAGCGCCAACATGCTGCTCGTTCATGCCGTTCTTGATTTCCTGCATGAGGGTGTTGATGTTGGCAACCTGAGCGCCGATTTCCGAGAATGACTTGGAAGAAAGGTCGGTCGCCTCGACGATGGAAGCAATGGACGCATCGATTTCCTCGATGAGGGTCTTGATGGAAGCCGACTGCTGGGCGCTGGTTTCTGCAAGGTGGCGGATTTCGTCTGCAACAACGCCAAAGCCCTTGCCCGCAGTACCGGCATGAGCGGCCTCGATGGCGGCATTCATGGCAAGCAGGTTCGTCTGCTCGGCAATGCTGTTGATGGCGGCATTTGCCTCGGTCAGGTTCTTGGATTCACTTACAATCAGGTCGATTTTTTCGCCCACGGTGGCCTGAACCTTGCGGCCGTTCTGCGTAACCGTCAGCAGGTTCGCGTACAGGTCGCTCATGCGGTTCACGCTTTCGGTGATAGATGTGATGTTGGCCGTCAGCTGCTCAATTTCCATGCTGGAAGAGCTGATTGCCTTTGACTGCACGTCAAGCTTTTCGTTCAGGCCGTTCAAGCCGCCTTCCACGGACTGCACGCTGTTGTAGACCATGCCCATCGTGCGGGACTGCTCTTTTGACTGCGAGTCAATCGTCTGCACGCCGCCGTTCGCCTCTTTAATGGCGCTGATGGCAAGCTCCGTCTGCTCGTGCAGGCTGCGGCCCGTGCCGGAAAGCGATGTTACGGAGTCCTTGAGCGAGTTTACCATGCCGCGCAGCCGTTCGGTGACGGCATTGCAGCTGCGCGCCAGCATGCCGATTTCGTCTTCCACGCCCTCCTGCAGGCGCAGCGTCAGGTCGCCTTCGCCCTGCGAAATCTGCTGCATGGCGCCCGTTACGTCTGCGATGCGGTTGAAGAAGCGCTGCATAAAGCGCGTAATGGCGATGATAACAATGAGGATGAGCACCATGCCGGTAAGCAGAGACTTGA
>CADCQA010000039.1 GCA_902803415.1 uncultured Spirochaetaceae bacterium
AGTGCTTTGGCAAGCAGTGCTTTGGCAGCAATTGTGCAAAATGCATTATAATGCTAGAATACGGCGTTATGAGTAAGTATATCTTTGTCACCAGCGGGGTCTGTTCAAGCCTTGGGAAGGGCGTTGCCTCCAGCGCCATCGGAAGCCTGCTTGAATGCAGCGGGCTGAACATCGCCATGCTCAAATGCGACCCGTACATCAATGTGGATGCAGGGACCATCAGCCCCTACCAGCACGGGGAAGTCTACGTCACTGAAGACGGTGCGGAAACCGACCTTGACCTCGGCAACTTCAGCCGCTTCACCAGCGTGAAGCTTTCCGGGGAAAACTGCATTTCCATCGGCAAAGTATACGAAAACGTCATCCGTAACGAGCGCGCCGGACGCTACAACGGACGCACCGTGCAGGTAATCCCCCATATCACGGACGAAATCAAGCGCTGCATCCGCCGCCTGGGCGACAACAGCAAGGCAGACGTAGTGATTGTGGAAATCGGCGGCACTGTGGGCGACATAGAAGCGGTGCCCTTCCTTGAAGCGGCGCGCCAGCTGATCCGCGAAGTCGGCAAGAACAATGCCATCAGCGTGCATCTGACGCTGATTCCCGTCATCACCGGCGGGGAACTCAAGTCCAAGCCCACGCAGCATGCCGTAAAGCAGCTGCAGGAAGCAGGCATCCAGCCGGACATCCTGCTGTGCCGCTGCGAAGCCCCGGTAGAAGACTCACTCAAGAAGAAAATCGCGCTCTTCTGCAACGTATCGGAAGGAGCGGTGTTCGTCTCGCCGGACATAGAAAAATCAATCTACGAGCTGCCCGTTGTCTTCCACGGACAGGGCATCGACGAAAAGATTCTGGAAAAACTTTCCTTTGGCAAGCGCAGCACGGACATCCGCCAGTGGACGGATTTTACCGGCAAGCTCAATGCACCCGCGCGCAGGGTCTGCATCGCCATGGTCGGCAAGAAAGACCTGCTGGACAACTGCTACAAGTCCGTGCAGGAGTCGCTGTTCCACGCGGCGGTTACCAGCAGCGGCGCAGAGCTGTGCCTGAAAAAGATTGACGCAGAGGCGCTGGAAAAGGGCGGCAGTCTGGCCGAAGCTTTCAGCGGCGTGGACGGCATTATCATTCCGGGGAATTACGGGCAGCGGGGCTTCCTTGGCCTGCTGGACACCGTACGCTACGCCCGCACGCACGGCATTCCCTACCTGGGCATAGACCTTGGCATGCAGCTTATGGCTGTGGAAACCGCCCGCTCCCTGTGCGGCTGGGGCGACGCAGACACCACGGAATTCGTGCGCAACTGCAGCCACCCGGTCATCAGCCTGCCGGAAGAGCAGAATTTCCCGGCGGCAAGCATCATGAAGCTCGGCGCGGGACACATCCGCATCGCGGAAGGTTCGCGGCTCTACACCGTCTACAATGCAGACAGCATAACGGAGCGGCACCGCTCAAAATATACCTTTGACCGCCGCTATGCCGCCGAGATGGAAACGCACGGCCTTGTCATCAGCGCAACGGCGACGGAAGACGGACAGGCGGAAGCATTCGAGTGGAAGGATCACCCCTGGGGCATCGGCGTGCAGTACCACCCCGAATTCATCAGCCGCCCCACGAACCCGCACCCGCTGTTCACGGCATTCATCCGGGCTTCGCTGGAAGCATCCCCGCGGCAGGCACACAAGGAATAGTGCATGGCAATCCTGACGACTGCAGTGCACGGAAATCGTTTTTTGCAGGGGGCGGCCTGTGCGCTTGTGCTTCTGCTTTCCGCGTGTTCGCTCAAGTACCAGGACGAAAGTTCCGTCCAGCAGGTGCAGGAGCCTCAGTTCACGTTCAGGAATGCAGTGTTCACGCGCTACGAGGACAACACATGCACGCTCAGGCTCAGCTCAACCCGCATCGAGCAGTATCAGGACACCGACACGTCCTTCATTAAGGATGCAGAATTTACGCTGTGGGACGATTCGCAGGAAATGCAGGCGGAAGGGCGCTGCAAGCTGCTGGTTGCAGACACGCTGAAGAACAGCTACAGCATGTTCAACGACATCGACCTGCACGGCGGGCAGGAACACACGCTCCTGCAGGGAACGTCGCTCAAGTGGAACAAAGTGGGAGGGCAGCTTGTAACCGGCGATGACAGCGACGTGCACATTGAGCGCGACGGAATTTCCGTAACGGGCAGCGGTTTTTCTGCAGACAGCAACACCGGGGAATTCGTCTTTACAAAACCAGTCAGCGGCACCATCGAAACCAGCGGGGAGGAAGCAGAATGAGCGCGCCCGGAAAGTTTCTTGCATGCAGCAGAAGGACTCCTGCGGCCCTGCTTGCGCTCATCCTGTGCAGCGTCATGCACGGCAGCTTCTGCGCGGCGGAAAACATCAGCTTCCGCGCGGACAGCATGAGCGGCACAACATCCGGCAAGGAAAGCCACGCGGTGCTTTCCGGCAACGCGTACATTGCCACGGAATCCATGGAAATCCGCGCAGACACAATTGAGCTTTCCGGCAAGGATTTCCGCTACGTGCAGGCAAGCGGCAACGTGAGCGGCAGCAGTTCCGCGGACAAAACAAGCTTTACCTGCACCACGCTTTCCTACGACCGCAAGACGAACATCGCCGTGCTGCAGGATTCCGTTCACCTGACGGACAGCGCAAACGACGCAACTGCGGACGCAGAACTGATGGAATACAACCAGAAAAAGAAAACCGTCATCATGCAGATTGCCGTCTCCATCCGGCAGAAGGAAAACACCTGCACGGGTGCCTACGCGCTCTACCACCAGGACACCAAGCTGCTCTTCCTGAGCGGAAACCCGCAGGTAAAGCAGAAAGGCGACACCTTCCGCGGGCAGGAAATCACCCTGAACCTGGAGACGCAGGAAGTGGCCATAGACGGCAGGGTACGGGGCTCCGTCACCCGCAGAGAGGATGAATAGATGGAAGACGGAACACAATCACATACGCTTACGGTCACCTCACTCTACAAAAGCTTCGGGAAGAAGAAGGTTGTACAGGGCATAGATTTTTCCATGCAGACGGGCGAAGTGCTGGGGCTGCTCGGCCCCAACGGTTCAGGAAAAACGACCACGTTCTACATGATTGTCGGCTTCCACCGCCCCACCAACGGGGAAATCTTCCTTGACAACACGCGCATCACCAAACTGCCCATGTACAAGCGCGCGCAGATGGGCATTTCATACCTGCCGCAGGAACCGTCGGTGTTCAGAAAGCTCACCGTGGAAGAAAACATCTGGTCAATACTGGAAACCCGCAGGGACCTTTCCGGCGCACAGAAAAAGCAGCAGCTGGAGCAGCTCATCGAGGAATTTTCCATCGGCAGGATACGCAAGCAGCAGGCCTATACGCTTTCCGGCGGTGAGCGGCGGCGCACGGAAATCGCCCGTTCGCTCGCAATCCAGCCGAAGTTTCTGCTGCTGGACGAACCCTTTGCGGGCATCGACCCCATCGCCGTGGCTGACATAAAAAACCTGATTGCGCAGCTGGCAAAGCGCGGCATCGGCATACTCATCACCGACCACAACGTCCGCGACACGCTGGAAATCACCGAGCGCGCCATTATCATCTCTACCGGGCAGATTGTCATACAGGGCAGCAAGGAAGACATCCTCGCTTCTCCCCTCGCCCGCGAAATCTACCTCGGCAAAGATTTCAGCATGTAGCTGCTTTTGCACGGAAATCAATTTTTGAAGTAAATTTAAAAAAGCAGGGTTTCCAAGGGGCGCAGCCCCGACAACGCCGAGGCGTTGTCTTGACCG
>CADCQA010000040.1 GCA_902803415.1 uncultured Spirochaetaceae bacterium
CCTTCCGTCAGAATGCCGCAGACCTTTTTGCCGCGCACATACACATCGTTCACCCATTTTATCTGCGCCGTTACGCCAAAAAGCGCTTCCACAGCACGGCAGACCGCAACGGCGGCCCCTGCCGTATAGGCAGCCGGATCAGTGACGGCGCCGCGGGGCACATGCACAAAACTAAAGTAAATGCCGTTTCCGGCGGGGGAATAGAATTTCCTGCCGACGCGCCCCCGCCCGGCAGTCTGCGTCGAAGCAGCGGCCAGCAGCAGGTGCATGTCCTTTCCGGCGGCGCTCAGGCTGCCGTCCGCTTCATGCAGGTTCCCGGCAGATGCAAGGCGGCGCAAAAGTTCAGCATTGGTGCTGTCAATCTCATCAAAGACAAGCAGCTTACCGGCATCCGGCAGCGGCACACCGGCAGCAGCCCCCGCCGCAGCAAGTTCCGCCGCAAGCGCCGCTACCGACAGTTCATCGCAGCAGGCGGCGCTCATTTTTTGCCGAGCAGCGTAAATTCATCCACGCCGGAACAGAACGCAATGCCGCTTCCCGGCTCGGCAAGGCAGGGCAGCGTGCGGATTGCCTCCAGCACCGCGGTCTTCTTTTCCTGCTCCACCACAATCAGGAGCATTTCTTTCTCCGGCACAATGTGCATTCCGAAGAATTTTGCATCGTCCTCGCGGGCGGTACCGCGCGCATTGATGACCGTGCCGCCGCCGGCACCGGCTTTGCGCGCAGCAGCCATCGCATCGTCTGCATAGCCCCTGTTCAGGATGACCGTTATCAATTCCCGCGGTTTGTTCTCCACCATATCTGCATCTCCTCCAGAGACAAGCCCTGTCTTGAGCATACTGTCAACCGAAAGGCTGAACATATATCCGAAATTGTGTTTTTCGTTCGCACAGACGGCGGTAATTGCCGCTGCAATCGCCGGTTTCTGCGTATCTTCAGTCAGAATGTACACAATGTCCTGCGACGTATCCCCGAAGCCCAGCGCCGCAAGCACCCTGTTGCCGCTTATGCCGCGCCCCATCGCCACAGTTCCGCCGAAGCTTCCCGCCGCAACCGCCGCGTTGGAAATGAGCTCCGCCTTGTCGTGGGGAACGACGCTCACCAGAAGAATATACCTGCTCATGTTTCCTCCGTTTTTCTGCTTTTCACTTTGAAGACAATGCCGAGCACCTGGATGGCGATAAGCGGTGTCATGGCAACGAGCGCAATCACGCCGAATGCATCCGTGGCGGGATTTCCTCCGCAGGCAGCGGCGGCACCCAGCGTAAACGACAGTATAAAGGTGCTCGTCATGGGGCCGCTCGCAACGCCGCCGGAGTCAAAGGCAATACCGACGAACAGCGGCGGGCACCAGAGCGTCATCAGCAGGGCGAGCGCATAGCCCGGAAGCAGAATGCACCACAGGCTGAAGCCGTACAGCACGCGCAGCATGCTCAGCCCGATGGAAATGGCAACGCCCGCGGACAGTGCCGCAAGCATGACCTTGCGCTTTATGGTACCGCCGCTGACGCTTTCAACCTGCTCGGTAAGCACCCACACGGCGGGTTCCGCGCACACCACAACGGCTCCGAACAGCACGCCCGTGCCGGTCAAAAGCACCGTCCACAGGCCGCCGCTCATGCTCGCGTTTGCCCCAAGCAGGCTGCCCAGCTGCGTACCGGCAGGCATAAAGCCGCCGTTCACCCCCACCAGGAAGATGACCAGCCCCACAAAACTGTAGGCAACACCTTTTATCATACGGCGCACCTGCACCGGCGGCATCTTCAGCAGGAAGAGCTGGAATGCGACGAACATAATTACCAGGGGAAGCAGGGCAAGGCTCACCTCGTAGAGTTCCTCCGGCAGCAGGGTGATGAATGTGCCCAGCCCAAAGAAGGACTCCGCAGCGGCGGGGGCATCAGCTGCCGCCTCCTGTACTGCCTGGGATGCGGCTTCCCCGCGGGAACCGAGCCGCAGCAGGATGCCGTAGAAGCACACCGCAGCAACCGGCCCCACCGAAGCAATGCCCGTCAGCCCGAAGGAATCGTCGGTCTGGGTGCCACCCTGCTTGCCGCCTTCGCCGTTCACGCCGGAACGGACGGCAGCAACGCCAACGCCAAGTGCCATGATAAAGGGAACCGTCATCGGCCCCGTGGTGGCACCGCCCGCGTCGAAGGCAACCCCCTGGAATTCCGGCGGGCACAGGAATGCCAGCAGGAAGACTACTATGTAGGAAACAATCAGCAGGTACTTGAGCTTGAGCGAAAGCATGGTGCGCAGCAGGCCCAGCACAACGAAAAGCCCGATGCCCACCGCAATCATCATGATGAGCGCCCACTTGTTCACGGCGGCAGAAACGCCCTGTATCTGCCCGGCAAGCACCTGCACGTCAGGTTCCGCAATCGTTACCATCACGCCGATGATGAATGCAACACCAAGCAAAAGCGGCAGGCTCTTTTTTGCCGTAAGCGCGGCGCCGCTGCGTTCGCCGATGGGCAAAATGCCGATGTCAACACCGGCAAGGAAAATGGTCAGACCAAAGATGAGCAGCACGCCCCCCACAAGGAAGCGCACAATCAGCCCTGCACCCAGCGGTGCCGCCGTCAGCCCCAGCACAAGCACGATTGCCATGATGGGCAGGACGGACGCAAGGGTCTCCTTGAATTTCTGCAGAAGGTTCATACTTCCCGTTCACCCGGCCGGAAGAAGCACGCAGCTTGTACCGGCCTGCATTACAATAGACCTGTTCGGAAACTACGTTTCCAAACAGGTTTAATATAAAACTGCTGCCCGGAAATCAAACGCCCCGGACAGCCACAACTGGCTCAGGCTTCTTCCACAAGCTTTCCGCGCTGCCGCACAAGCAGTTCCAGCGCAGAAAGCCGCTTACGGAATTCAGCTCCGTCCCTGCCGACAATGACAGAATCACAGGCGGAACTCGCTTCCGTTATCCGCATGAGGATATCCTGTTCCATCTTGGCAGCAGTGATGGCAGAGGAAGGTTCCAGTTTACCGGCGGCCTCCTCCAGGGCTGCAATCGTGCGTTTTTCCTGCTCATAGCTGCCGTTCATGGCAGAGGCTTTCTGAGAAAACGCATGCATGGATGCCCGGATGTCCGTGATAAGCCGCATGTTTTCGCGGTCACCGCGCCGGAACAGTCCCCGCAGCCGGGCAAAAAGCCCCTTTGTCGCTTGATTCATACGGCTCGCCTATTTGTAACAGTTCCAGCCCTTCGCCGTTATGCCGTCAACCCAGCGCTGCGCCCAGACCTTTGCACCTTCAAGGTTGTGGTCAAGGTAGTTTCCGCATTCCTTTTCAGTCGTGGCAGGCACAGGCTTGTCCCAGACCGCAACTTTCTTCAGCACATTCACAAGATGAGCAGCGATTTCTTCTTCCGTGTGCTCGCCCCACAGCGTAAAGTAAAAACCGGTGCGGCAGCCCATCGGGCTGAAATCAATGACCTGCTCCGGCAGCTCGTCGCGGATGTACTCGGCAACAAGGTGCTCCAGCGTATGTATTGCACCGGTGGGCATTTCCTGCCGGTTCGGCTGGCAGAAACGCACATCGAATTTCGTCACCACATCGCCCTTTGCACCGACTTTGTGCGCGGCAAGACGGACGAACGGCGCCGTCACTTTTGTGTGGTCAAGGTTAAAGCTGTCAACCTTATATTTCTTTTCTTCGCTCATAATCTATGCTCCTTTGAGCCGGTTTCCCTGCTCCGGCACCTAGTATATAGAAAAAAATGCATTTAGGGAACCTCGAAAAATTTCAGTTTTTCGGGGTATCTTTGAACTTTTATAAACGGGGAGAAAGTGCCGCCCGACGGCGGCACATTTTCAGTTCTTTTTCAGAACAGCGGCAGCATGCGCTGTACAAGGGCGGCGCTCAGCCGGGCCGCATCGTCGTCATTAAAGCGGTAGGTGTCCTCGCCGGAATCGTCTGCCATGTCGCTCATGCAGCGGATGATGACGAAGGGCACCTTGTTGATGAAGCAGGCGTGGGCGATTGCCGCACCTTCCATCTCTACGCAGGCCGGGGAGCAGATTTCCTTGATGTGCCCCTTTACGTCCGCGGAAGAGATGAACTGGTCGCCGCTTGCAATGCGGCCGGCCACCAGCTGGTGCCCTGCGGCATCAGGCAGTTCCGCAAAGGCCATGGTCGCCGCGTCCAGCATCTTTGCGTCGGCGGCAAAGTCGCTCAGCTCCATCTGCGGGATGACGGTGGGCTTGTAGCCGAAGCCCGTCACGTCAAAGTCGTGGTACAGTGCATCCGTGGAAGCGACAAAATCAAGCACCTTAAGCCCCTTTGCCATGGCACCCGCAATGCCCGTGTTGATGACGTGCGTCACGCCGAACTGCAGCACCAGGCGCTGGGCACAGAGCGCCGCGTTTACCTTGCCGATGCCGGACTTCACCACGACTACAGGGCAGCCGTCCAGCACCCCCTCGCAGAAGGTCAGGCCGCCGGCAGCGGTCTCGCGCACGGCAGTTTCCCCGGCGGGCGGCTGCAGCTGCCCCCGCAGCACCTTCACCTCAATGTCCATCGCCCCTATAATTCCGACTTTTTTTTCCGAATTTTGCATAAAATAGCACCCCCTGCGAAAAACCGCAAAATTTTCAGAGCAAAAGTATTGACTACTTTTGTTTTCTCTTATATACTCATCAGTGACAGCAAACAATTCTTTTGTTAACGGGCCGTTATTCATCCTCCTTAAAACGGCCCGTTTTTTTATGCCCTGCAGCCAGGTTTACGCCTTGGCAGCCTTTTCAAGGGCTTTCTGGAACTGCCGCTTCTCTTTGTCTTCCGATTCCCGGTAGAGGATGGCGATGTTTCCGATGATGCGGACCAGCACGGCGCGGCAGTCCTGTGCAAGCTGCTCCGTAAGCGGGCGCTTTTCCTCCTTGAATTCGTTGAATTTTACCTTAATTAATTCATGCGCCTTCAGCTGCCCGTCAACTCGTTCCGTCAGGGAAGGCGTAACGCCGTTCTGTCCCACGATGACGAGCGGCTCCAGATGGTGCGCGGCCTTTTCCAGCAGCTTGCGCTGCTTGCTTGTCAGTTCTATCATGGTGGATATAGTAGCAGGAAAAGTAGAATTTTACAAGGTAATACAAGGATCTGCGGATGGGGCGCATGGCGGTATAGCACGACCCGGTGACAGCCTGCACGGCAGGAAAAGTAGAATTTTACAAGGTAATACAAGGATCTGCGGGCGGGGAGTACGGGGGTACAGGACTGTCTGGTGCCTCCCTGCACGGCAGGAAAAGTAGAATTTTACAAGGTAACAAGGCTTTGCGGGCGGGGAGTACGGGGTACAGGACTGTCTGGTGCCTCCTGCACGGCAGGAAAAGTAGAATTTTACAAGGTAATACAAGGATCTGCGGACGGGGAGTACGGGGGTACAGGACTGTCTGGTGCCTCCTGCACGGCAGCAAAAGTAGTATTTTACAAGGTAACAAGGCTTTGCGGACGGGGCGCCGGCGCTCCTACGGGAACGCCAACGAGTTTCTGCGATGCAGAAACTCGCAGGGATTGCGGA
>CADCQA010000041.1 GCA_902803415.1 uncultured Spirochaetaceae bacterium
CCGGGAAAATGTGTCTTGAGCTGCTTTGCAATGAATTCGCTTACGCTGAGCGCGGCAATCCGCCGCGGCTGGGTAACGGCAATCATGCCGTTCTGGGCGTATCCCGCCTCGTAAAGTATGACCGGAAGCTGCGTTGTCTTGCCGCTTCCCGTGGGGCTCTGCACCACGATGACCTGGTTGCTCTCCAGGGATTCCAGTATCTTCTGCTTCTGCGCGTAAACCGGCAGGCTCTTGTAGTCTATTGCCATAGTGTTTTTCCTTCGATTTTTTCCATAAGTTTTTTTCTCTCTTCCAGATAGATCGCCCAGTCGCGGCGTTCTTCCTCTGTGAGTTCCTCAATGAACGAGTCGCTGAGTTTTTTGATGATGAACAATCCGTCCTTTGTGATGTATGTAGTGATGAGCACTGGGTTTACCCATGTGATCCTCACGCCGCCCTCTTTCCGTTTCTGGAAACGGAGCTGCGCGATGTAACCGTCGCCGGTGTATTCGTGCGTGGCGGATGGTTTCTTGAATTCTGGTTTGTAGCGCTGTGCACTGATGGTGTTGCCCATCGCGTAGAAAATGATTTTGGAAGGTACATTGTCTTCCCCGGTAACGACTTCCCACTCCTTGGACACGTGCGGATGGTTTGCCCACAGGACATCGACACCTGCATCGAGCAGCCGGTTGTAGAATTCCCGCTGAGTTTTCTTTACGGTGAGCACGTATTCCGGCTCGTCGCAGTGGACGCTCAGCACAAAGAGGTCGCAGGGGTGTTCCTCCCGCAGTTTTTTGACGTATGCGATGAATTCCTTGCGGGATGCCTCATCGCTTTTGACGTAATTGATGTAGTCTGAGTAACTGCTCCGGTTCAGGATTTCCGTGACGGCAAGGAAGAGCACCGTCCAGCTGTGGTCGGTGATGACACGGTAGGAATAGGGGCTCTGGGGGCTGTCCTTGAGCCCTGATGCGTAGACAGGGCGGGCGCTCCATTTTGTCCGATCTTCTTTTTCCGCAAAGTATTTCTGCGTTGCCTTGATGCCGGAAAGCCCCTGGTCATTTGTGTGATTGTTCGCAAGACTGAAAACATTGAAGCCTGCTGCCACCGCAGCATCGGGATAGGTGTGATGCACGTTGAAATTCGGGTAGCTGGAGAAATCCTTGCTGTCATCCACCGGAGTTTCCATGTTTGCGAACGCGAGCCTGCTTTTCCTGAGCAGCGGCTCTATGTCCTCGTAGATTTTGTCATAGTGTCCGCGTGACGTATTCGGGGTATGCGCCATGATGTCCCCGGCAAAGGTCAGCAGGATACTGTCACCGCCGCTCCCTGCGCTCTCTGCCGTAATGACGGGCGTGCCGTCTGCAAAGCGGCGTTCCCCGCTGTCTGCGGATGCCGGATTTAAAAGGGATGAGTCCCCGGCATCTTCCCCCGCTGCGGCTGTTTCCATCCCGGCAGCATCTGCCGGAGCAGCGGATTTGTCCGTGCTTACGCAGGAGGCCAGCATGCACAGGGCAGCACCAAGTATGAGGACTGGAAGATTCTTTCGTGGTCGTGTCAGTGTCATTTGTCTGCCTTGCCGCTTTTTTGCCAGGATACAGGCAGCTGCGGAACACAGCCGGTCCCTGCAGCTGCCTGTGTTAGTTTCAAAGTTACCCCGAAATACCGGGCAGCTTTATTCCTTCTTGCCGGCCTGCACGAGCGTGATTGCTGAAGTCACGACAATTTCGTCCACGGAGCAGCCGCGGCTCAGGTCAGAGATGGGCTTTGCAAATCCCTGCAGCACAGGACCGTATGCATCTGCGCCCGCAAAGCGCTGCACCAGCTTGTAGCCGATGTTGCCTGCTTCCAGGCTGGGGAAGATAAGGGTGTTCACCTTGCCGGTGATGGGGCTGCCCGGTGCCTTGCGTGCAGTGACTTCCGGCACAAGTGCTGCGTCTGCCTGCAGTTCGCCGTCAAGCAGCAGTTCCGGTTCACGCTCGTGCACCATCTTTACTGCTTCCTGCACCTTAAGCACGTCCTCAAGCTTGCCGCCGCTTCCCTTTGAAGAGAATGACAGCATTGCCACTGCCGGCTCGGTTCCCAGCAGGCTGCGGCAGGACTTTGATGCCGCAATGGCAATGTCTGCAAGCTGTTCACTTGTGGGGCGGGGGACAACTGCACAGTCAGAGAACACCATCAGACCGTCCTTGCCCCACTTTTCGTTGTGTGTGTCCATGATGAAGCAGGAAGAAGCGGTCTTTGACCCCTTTTCGGTACCGATAACCTTGAGTCCTGCGCGCAGCAGGTCTGCCGTTGCAGAAAGTGCGCCGGAAACCATTGC
>CADCQA010000042.1 GCA_902803415.1 uncultured Spirochaetaceae bacterium
AACCTGTTCGGAAACTTCAGTTTCAGAACAGGTTACACTAGAATGCGATGTTTAAAATCGCGCTGTTTGAGCGATTTTAAACTCGCCAACCTGAGCGGAAACGTAGTTTCCGAACAGGCCTAATCCAGTTTCAGACGCTGTGCATTTTGAAACTGTCCAGGGGTTTGTCGGTATGCTTTGTGATTTTTGCCATGAACGGGAAGCGGTCATTTATTTGGAACAAATCAGCGGCAGCGGCCAGAAGCGCAAGATAAACATGTGCGTCGAATGTGCCATCAGGCGCGGTATCAGTCCCGACCCCAAGAGCATTGAGTCTTCCATCGGGGATTTGTTCAAGGAACTTGCGGGCATTACCAAGCGGATGCAGGCGGAAAACAGCCGGATGTGCCCTGTCTGCGGCATGAGCGTGGGCGAAATCCGCAAAACCGGCAGTGCCGGCTGCCCGGAATGTTATTCAATTTTTAAGACTGATATAAGAAAATATCTGACGGCAAAGGGCGTCAAGGGAACGTATTCCGGTTCCATGCCCGCCCGTCTTGCAAGCGTGCATTCCGTGCTGAATGACCGTGTTATCCTGCAGAACAAGCTGAACGCCGCCGTTGCAGATGAAGATTACGAGAAAGCTGCAATGTACCGTGACCACCTGAGGGCGCTGGAAAAGGCTCCCGTTGCCGACGGCGGTGCGGAGGAGGAATCCTGATGGGCAGCAAAGTGCTTTCTTCCGGGCAGGATGCATGGTACACGTACCGGGGAAACGATGATGACGTGGTGGTGTCCACCAGGGTGCGCCTTGCGCGGAACCTTGCAAATTTTCCCTTCCCCGCAAAGCTGCGCGGCACGGACGGCGAACGCATTCAGTCCATCGTTTTTGATGCCTTTAACCATCTGGACGACTGCGAGCAGTTCCAGGCGATTGCGGTAAGCCAGCTGGATGCGCTCGGCTCCCGGATTCTGGAGGAACGCGGCATACTTGGTACCGCTGGCGGAACCCCCGCCAAAGACGCCGGAATTATCCTGCGCACGGACGGCCGGGTCGCCTGTACCGTAAACATTGCCGACCACGTGCATATTTCTTCCTTTGCGCCGGGCATGGACTGCAGCACTGCGCTGGAGATTTCCCAGGCCGTGGACGAAGGACTGCAGCAGTACATTCAGTTTGCTGCAAGCTACGACTTCGGCTACCTGACGTCTTCCCTGATGGATTCCGGCAGCGGCATGCGCATTTCCATACGCGTACACCTGCCGTCGCTGTCCATGCAGGGGCGCATCCGCAGCATCGCCGGCGAACTGGAAAAAAAAGGCGTTCTGTTTTCGGCAAGCTTTGGCTCCGGCGGCATGGACAATGTGAGCGGTTCCGGGGGAACGGGCGCGTCTCTGGGTGCGTACTATGAGCTTTCCTCCACGAACTGCGGCAGCGGTTCCGAATTCGACCAGCTGGCTTCCATTGTGTCCGCCGGCAGGAAAATCATGGAAATGGAGCGGAATGCCCGCAATGAATGCCGCCGTGACATGCCGAGCGACATCCGCAACTACCTGTACCGTTCCGTGGCGCTCGCGCGTTCAAGCCTGTTTATTCCCCTGCGCGAGGCAATTGACATCATCAGCGGCATAAAGTGGGGAACAGACCTGGAGATGCTCAGCGGCATGGAGGATGCTTCCCTGCGTGCCCTCCTGTACCGCATTCAGGAAGGTCATCTTGAATACGTGCTCCGGAACGGAAGCTTTAAATTCGAAAAAGATGTCAGCGGCAATGCTGCCCGTAAGATTGAACGCCTGCGTGCGCTGATTCTTCAGGAAGCTTTTGAGGACGTAAAGGTCGTCCAGTAGCCGGCTTGTTTTTGCAGGCGGTACCGCAAGGCTCGTGTGCCGCCGGGAGGTTTATTTTTGATGAATAACAAGGGTCTGTCACCGCGTGCACAGCGCCTTATCATTGCGCTTGCACCTGACGAAGCCTATAAGCTCGGCAGCAAGCAGCTGGAGCCGGAGCACGTTATGCTTGCGCTCCTTAAGTCCGGCGACGGGCTCGGCTACCTTGCGCTTAAGGCGCTCCGCATAAATGTGCTGACGCTGCAGCTTGCGCTGGAACAGAGCATGCCGTCGCGGCTGCCGAACCTTGATTTGTACACGCTGCCCAATTCCGCCCGCCTGAATGCACTGATTAACACCGCCGGCTCCGAGGCACAGGCGCTGCACTGCGACTACATCGGTACGGAGCACCTGCTGATTGCTGCCATCCGCGAGGAGCGTTCCCTCTGCCAGCAGTATTTTATCCGCGCAGCCATTTCCCTTGATCAGGCACGCAATGCCGTGGCCGACATAGAGCGCAAGGTTCCTTCCTCTGCGAAGACCGGCACGGAAAGCAGCATGTTCCAGAATGCCCTGCCGTACCAGACCAACGGGGTTCCCCTCATGTCTGACGGCAGCACCCAGCGGCGCGACAAGAACCCGAATTCCATGCTCGCGCAGTTCAGCCGCGACCTGACGGAAGATGCCCGTGATGATGAGACCGACCCTGTGGTGGGGCGCAGCATGGAAATCCAGCGTGTTGTCCAGATACTGAGCCGCCGCACCAAGAATAATCCGGTGCTGGTGGGCGAGCCGGGCGTGGGCAAGACTGCCATCGTGGAAGGACTTGCGCAGCGCATTGTGCGCGGGGACGTTCCGCGCGGGCTGCTGAAAAAGCGTGTATTGGCGCTTGACCTTGCCGCCATGATTGCGGGCACCAAGTACCGCGGCGAATTCGAAGAGCGCATGAAGCGCGTGATGAAGGAAATCAAGGAGTCGCACGACATCATCCTGTTTATCGACGAGCTGCATACGCTTATCGGTGCGGGCGGCCCGGAAGGCTCCATGGATGCAAGCAACATGCTGAAGCCGGCCCTGAGCCGCGGCGAAATCCAGGTAGTGGGCGCCACAACAACAAAGGAATACCGCAAGTACATAGAGAAGGACAGCGCTCTTGCCCGCCGCTTCCAGCAGGTAAAGGTTGAGCAGCCCTCCGAATCTGACACTGAAGAAATCCTTGAAGGCCTTAAGCGCCGCTACGAAGACTTCCACCATGTTGTCTACGACGACGGGGTTATCCCCGCCATTGTTAAGTATTCCGTGCGCTATGTGCCGGAGCGCTTCCTGCCGGACAAGGCTATAGACATTCTTGATGAAGCGGGCGCCGCAAAAAAAATACTGGAAGACCGGCGCCCCGCAGAACTTGATGAACTGCAGAAGTCCATCGATGAGCTTTCCGAAGAAAAGCGGCGCCTTGTGCAGCTGCAGGACTACGAAAAGGCCGCAATGGTGCGCGACCGCGTTGTGGAACTGCGCCGCCGCCTTGATGAATTCAATGCTGCATGGAAGAACAATGAGCTTGCAAACCGCCGCCACGTTACCACGGAGGACATCTGCCGCATCATCAGCAGCATGACTGGGATTTCCGTGGAGCAGCTGGACGACGGCGAGGCAAAGCGCCTGCTCGGCATGGAAAAAAGCCTGCACAATGATGTGGTGGGGCAGGATGAAGCTGTTTCCCTCATCAGCGGGGCAATCCGCCGCAGCCGTGCCGGTGTCTCTTCAATCCGCCGGCCGCTCGGTTCCTTTGTATTCCTTGGTCCCACGGGCGTGGGCAAAACCCAGCTGGCAAAGGCGCTGGCAAAATTCCTTTTCGGCACGGAGGACTCGCTTATCCGCGTGGACATGAGCGACTTCATGCAGAAGGAAAATGCTTCACGCCTGGTCGGTGCGCCGCCGGGCTACATCGGCTACGAGGAAGGCGGCATCCTTACAGAGAAAGTGCGCCAGCATCCCTATTCCGTGGTGCTGCTGGATGAAATCGAAAAAGCGCATCCCGATGTCTTCAACCTGCTGCTCCAGATGCTGGAAGAAGGCGAGCTGAGCGACAACCTGGGGCACACAGTGAGCTTCCGCAATACGGTTGTCATCATGACAAGCAATGCGGGTGCGCGTGAAATTATGAGCGGAAGCCGCATGGGCTTTTCTTCCGCGGAAGACGGCGTGCTGCCCTATGCCGATATCAAGGCCGGTGCACTGGAAGAGCTGAAAAAACTTATGTCGCCGGAGCTGCTCAACCGCATCGACGACGTGATTGTCTTTGGCGCGCTTACCCGCGAGCAGATAAATGCTATCCTTGACATCCAGCTCCGGGAGCTTGATGCACGGCTTGCGGAACAGGGGCTTTCCCTGCAGGTCAAGCCAAAGGCGCGCGAATACCTTGTGGAGCACGGCTACGACCCTGCAATGGGTGCGCGTCCCATGCGCCGCATTATCCAGCGCGAACTGGAAGACGAACTTGCGGTGCTGATTCTGGGCGGCAGGCGCGGTGCCAGCGACAAGGTCGTTGTCGATGAAGATGACGGGCACCTTACGGTAAAATTCAGGAAGAGCCGCGCTCAGGTTCCCGCCGTGCGGGAAGAAATGCTGGTGGTGCAGCATGACTAGCCTTTGTTTCTCTGATTTCGGAAAAAAACTGACGGGTGACTCCGGCATCCTGCGTCTGATGGACGACCTTGGTGCTCCGCCGCCGCCCGGCATAAAAACCTATGCGTTCGGCGGCGGTAATCCTGCGCAAATCCCGCAGGTGGAATCGCTCTACCGTGCAGAGATGGAACGCATCTTGCAGGAAGGACGCTCCTTCGAAGACCTGATAGGCCGCTACGACGGGCCGCAGGGCAGGGCTGCCTTTATTGAGGCGGTTGCATCCTATCTGTCGCGTACCTACGGCTGGAACATTACGCCGGAAAATATTGCCGTGACCAACGGCAGCCAGAGCGCGTGTTTCTACCTGTTTAACCTGCTTGGCGGCAGCTGTACCGCTTTGGACGGGCAGGCGGTCCGCCGGAAAATCCTTTTTCCGCTGGTGCCGGAATACGTCGGCTATGCGGACCAGGGCATCGAGCCGGGAACCTTTGTGGGAATTCCGTCCCGCTTTGAGGACTGCGGCGGCAACACGTTCAAGTATTTTGTCGATTTTGACATGCTGGAATCCTATCTTGCTTCCCACCGCGATGTGGGGGCAATGTGCGTAAGCCGCCCCACGAACCCCACCGGCAACGTGCTTACCGACGCGGAAGTCCGGCACATGGCGGCGCTTGCGGGGCAGTACGGCATTCCGCTCATCGTGGACAATGCCTACGGACTGCCCTGGCCCCATATCATATTCAATGACGGGGCCACTCCGTACTGGGACGAAAACGTCATCCTGAGCATGAGCCTTTCCAAAATCGGGCTGCCGAGCCTGCGGACCGGCATCATCATTGCCCGCAAAGAAATCGTGTCTGCGCTTGCAAAGCTGAATTCAATCATCGCGCTTGCTTCGGGCAGCCTGGGACAGGCGGTTGCCGAACGGCTTATCCGCAGCGGCTCCCTTGTTTCCTGCGCGGCCAGCTGCGTCCGCCCCTTCTACGAAGAGAAGAACCGGAAAGCCCAGCAGCTGGTGCACCAGTATTTTTCCGGCTGCGACTATGCCGTACACAAGGGGGAAGGTTCCATCTTCCTCTGGGTGCTCATGCGCGATCTTGCCGTTCCCACAAAAGAACTGTACCGCAGGCTCAAGGAACGCGGTGTCATCGTTGTGCCCGGCGAATACTTTTTCTTCGGGCAGGATGCCGGGATTCCCCCGGTGGAAGAACATCCGCATTACAGCAAGTGCCTGCGCCTGAACTACGCGCGTCCTGACGACGAGCTGGAAGAAGGCATCAGGCTTCTTGCACAGATTTATAAGGAAAACTGCATTTAGAGGAGGAATATATGAAGGAATTTCTGCAGTATGAGCTGGTCCGCAACAATGCGCTTAAGATTGCACACAAGATTTACCAGCAGGATGGTTTTGTGCCGGACATCATCTATGCCTCCCTGCGCGGCGGGGCGTACATGGCAAACATCATCAGCGAGTATTACAAGGTTGCGCTGCGTGACCACAAGCCCGTGCTCTATGCTGCCGTGGTTGCGCGTTCGTACAGTGACGTTAAGCAGCACGATGCGGTGCGCATTGACGGCTGGACGTATTCCCCCGATTACCTGCGCCCCGGCGACAAAATAATGCTGGTGGACGACATCTATGATTCCGGCCGTACGCTGAACTACCTGGTGGGCGTGCTCCTTGAAAAAGGCGTGCCCCGCGAAAACATCAAGGTTGTCGTCCACGATTACAAGGTGTACACGTTCCGGGAGCAGCCTCCGATCCGCCCGGATTACTGGTGCCGCAAATTCGATATTGATTCGCCGGACAAGAACAACTGGATAAACTACTGCAGCCACGAGATGGTCGGGCTGACGCAGGAGGAGCTTGAGGAGCATTACTACAAGCCCTATCCTGAACTGAGGGAAATCCTTGCTCCGGTGTTCAGGAAGTGAGGGAGCTGCTGCATACGATGAAGCGCTTCCTTCGCACGTGCTGCCTGCTGCTGCTTGCTGCTGCCGCTGTGTTTCCCGCGGCGGCTTTTTCCGCAGCGGACATCATCAGCCCGGTGCCGGGTGTCTGGGGCAACGTGCAGCCGCTCGTTCTGAATACGGCGGACGGCAGTGAGCTGTATTATTCCCTCACCGGCAGCGACCCGCTTTTGTCCGGCTTTGCCTATGACGGGCCTGTTGTCATTGACGAGAAGGGCGACGTGCGGGTCAAGATTACGGCTGTTTCAAAGGACGGCAGGCGCACTGACATGTCTGTCTCCTACACCGTCCGCGACATTCCGCAGGACGGGGCCGGCCCGGATGCCATTGCCTTTCTGCAGGAAATCTCGGAAAACCCCATCCGGAAGTATGTGTCGGGCACGGTGTTCAGCATTCCGCCCGAATTCTCATACAGTCTCTATGACCGGCCGGGCCACTTTGCCGCAGGTACCGCGCTTTCGCTTTCCGAGAAGAACACGTGGGAGCGCTATGTGCCGCTGACGGTAAAATCTGCATCCGGCAGCTGGCATTTTGTCATGCACATCGTTGCCGCCCGGACCGAGCCGCTGCGCAAACGGACTGTGCCCTTTGCCGTTTCCAACTGGACGACGCTCGTTTTTACCAGCAGCAAATATTCCTACCAGCTGGACGACGGCGCATGGACGGCAGGACCGGCAGAAGTGTATATTGACCGCTTTTCTACCCACACACTTCGCTGGAAGGTTGCCGGCGGCCCGGAAAACGCCTCCGTGTTTTCCTATCAGCTGCCCCCCATGCCCCAGCTGCGCTGCCGCGCCGGTGGTGACGGCTGCGCTGTCTTTAGCCTGCAGGCTGCGGCACGGGATAGTGCGTCCGTACCCTTCATGCTGGGCAGGGCCGGCGGCAGCCAGTCGCTGGAAAATGTTGCAGAAGGGCAGTTCCTGCAGCTTGCGGCGGATACCTTTGCCGGGGACGAGCTGGAATCTGTCATGCGGGCGGGCGTGTACTATGACGGCGTGTACCAGGGCGTCCTTGAGGCCGCTTTTGCGCTGGACAGACGCCCTCCGGCACCTCCCGTCGTTATGTCTTCCTCGCGGAGCGCGTTCATGCACAGCCAGGTCTCGGTTTCCATCAGCGCCGAGCAGCATGCCGACATCTATGTTTCCGTAAGCGAGCCGCTGGAATTCGAAATTGAATCCGGTGAAAAGAATCAGGCTGCCTTCGATGCCGTGCAGACGGGGGACTACAGGCTTTATGACGGAAAGGAACTGCTGTTTTCTTCGCTTTCTGACCAGGCGACCTTCTATAAAATCCATGCCTATGCGGTGGATGCCGCGGGAAACCGGAGCTATGAAACCGAGTACCGTGTTGTCGTCGATGAACTGAATTTCTACCTGCGGCCTTCTGCTGCAGCTTCCGGGGAGCCGCCGGACGGCAGCTACAACCGCCCCTTCACGACCTTTGCTCAGGCGGTCGATGCAATCAATGCCACTTCCAACATGCGCCTGCACGTCAGCGGCACGGTGCCGGTTGCTGCCATGCATACCATCCGCTCGCCCTGTACCATTCTTGGGGTTCACGATTCCCTTGTCTTTGCTGATGGTGCGGGGCTCCGCATCAGCGGTGCGCAGGTTGAAATACGCAACTGCGTCCTTGATAAGCGCTCTTCACACAGCGGCGACAAGAATCTCCTTTCCGTCAGCGATGCTACCCTGACGCTGCGCAACTGCGAGCTAAAGGGGCAGTTCCGACGGAACGGCATGCTGGTCGAGGCCGCGGCTTCCAAGCTCTATTTTGATAACGTGAACTTTACGGTGCAGGCGCCTTCCTATGCCTGTGCCGTCTCTGTGCTGAACAGTGACTGCTCGGTGTCGCAGGGCGGCGTTTCTGCATCTGCCCATACGGCGGTTGATTTCTGCGTGGACGGCGGAAAATTTTCCCTGCAGAATTCCTCGCTGGCCGTTATCTGCCGCACCGGGCGCTGTCTGGAGCTGGTTCGGGCGGATGCAGCGCTCCTGGACAATTCTTTTGCCGCCCGTCCCCTTGCCGAGTCGGGAAACAGGCTGCCGGTCGTGCCGGTGTGGAAAGACGCGGATACTGTTGTAAGGAAGGAAAAGGGAAATGTTACAGATGGATTCTGAGCGGATGTTTGCCGTTGGGCTTGATGAGGCAGGGCGGGGGCCCCTTGCAGGACCGGTAACGGCCGGCTGTGTGCTGCTGCCTGACGATTTTCCGCTGGAGCTGCTGAACGACAGCAAAAAGCTTTCCGAAAAAAAGCGTGAATCTGCAGAAAAGGTGATAAAAGAAACTGCCTGCTGGGGAATCGGCGTGGTGGATCATGAAGAGATTGACCGCATCAATATCCTGCAGGCAAGCCTGAAGGCCATGGCGCTTGCCTACCGCATGATGCTGGAGCGGCTGCCTGCGTGGTGTGCTTCCCGCGGGCTGCCGGAAATACCGGAGTGCTCGCTTGCAGCCGTTGCCGACGGTACGTTCTGCCCGGACATCGGCTGTGCAGTGCGCTGCGAGCCGAAAGCAGATGCAAACTATCCCTGCGTTATGGCGGCAAGCATCATTGCAAAGGTGGGGCGTGACCGCATCATGCTGGACTATGACCGCCTGTACCCTGCATACGGCTATGCCAGGCACAAGGGCTATCCTACGCCCGCGCATAAAAAACTGTGCCGGGAACTGGGGCCCAGCCCCATCCAGCGGCTCAGCTTTTCCTACTGATT
>CADCQA010000043.1 GCA_902803415.1 uncultured Spirochaetaceae bacterium
CGCAGCGAAATGGACGCGCTTACAGAAGCCGGGCTTCACGCGATGGGGCTGCGGACAAACCGGCCGGACACGCTGCACAAAGCAAGGGCAGCAGCTTTGCCCCTGCCGCCAGAATCATCCCCGCAGGAAGCAAGCAGCAGAAAGCTTACGGTCAAAAACTTCCGCTACAAATACAAAAACGGATTCGTTGCACTTGATATCCCCCAGATGGAAATTGCGGCGGGGGCAATCACTGCAATCACCGGTGACAACGGAGCAGGAAAAACAACCTTCCTCAATACGCTGTGCGGGCTGGGGCACCGCGCAGGCGGCATCCTTGTCTGCAACGGGAAAGCGTACCGCCGCCGCGCCCGGCAGAAGCATATTTTCCTGGTGATGCAGGACGTGAACCATCAGCTGTTTACAGAAAGCGTCCTTGACGAAGTTTTAATCAGCCAGCCGGAAGAAAACGAAGCGGAAGCCCGCAGTATTCTTGCGTCCCTGGACCTGCTGGATTTTGCGGAGCGGCATCCGCAGTCCCTTTCCGGCGGGCAGAAGCAGCGCGTTGCCGTAGCATGCGCCATTGCCAGCGGGCGGGAAATCATGCTCTTTGACGAACCGACCAGCGGGCTGGACTACACGCACATGAAGCAGATCGGCGCAATCCTGCGCGCGCTCCGCTCTCTGGGCAAAACAGTCATCGTCGTTACCCACGACCGGGAACTCATCGACGAATGCTGCGACTATGAAATCCGCCTGCAGGATTTCAACCAAGCCGGAACTGCCTTGGTATAAAAACGCAGGGTTTCCAAGGGGCTGCAAGCCCCGGACCGTGCCCGGAAAAGGGTGGGGTTTTAGGGGCGGGGAAAACCACGCTTCGGAATTAGGGGTTTGCCCCGCCCCTAAATTAACAGGGGGCGCGGGGAACTCCCCGCCCAACTGTCATTGTTCTATTCTACCGTCCACTGTTTTCCGGCGCTTCTTCCGAAGATTTCTTCTTCGTACATGCATTCGGCCGTGGCGCCCGGTGTGCCGTAGCTGCCGCTGCGCATTGCGCGGAATGTAAATTCTACGGTCTGGCAGCCGCGCGGGAAATAGTTCCAGAAGTACTGGCTTTCCGCATCGTAAATGCCCTTATAGGACAGGCCAGCATTACGCGGGCGCCAGCTCCACGGCATGCGCTTGGCATAAACACTATCCCCGTCCGCTGAAGCTTCCTCCTCCGGGGACGGAATGGTGCCGGTGGTAACAAAGGCGCTGTTCTGAATTTCGCATCCGGCCGGAACGGGCACCCGCAGCGCAACATATTCAAGGTCAGTCACGGAAGAGATGACGACTTTTTCGCGGTACACTTTTCCAGCCGTCAGCCTGCTGCCGTTCACGGTTTTGCCGGTCTCTGCGTCCGTGATTTCCGTGTAGACGCAGATGCCTTCGTCGCGGGCATCCTGCTTTGCCGCAGGAACTGCATAGCGCAGCGACGCCGTGTAGTAGAGCGTGCCCGCGCCTTCCCTGCTGAAGCTGAGCGGAATTTCCGCATTGCGCGGCAGTCCCTTGAGTTCCGCAGCATCAAAGCTGAGCTGCGTTTCCACTGCCTGCGCCGCCGCGCCGCTGAATGAACCGGAAAGCAGCGTTTTGCCGCCGAGCAGGGCCTCGGCCGTAAAGTCAAGCTCTTCCAGCCGGTTCTGCGTAATGTACTCATTGAGTGCAATGAGCACGCGGCTGGTGAGCGCGGTGGACTGCCAGTAGCCGTTGCGCGCGCGCTGCATTTTAAGCAGCTCGTAGACAAGGCGCTGATTTATGTCGTCCGCTGCATTGAGCGCGGTGAAGACCTGCAGGTACAGTGCGTACGGCTCTGCATCCCCGTTCAGGAAGCACCAGTGGTGCGCCTTGAATTTCTGCGTAAGGTCTATGCCGCGCGTCGTAAGCCGGGCAAAGCGGCGCATCTTTGCCGCCGTGTCCTGCGCAGCGCTCCGGCTGCCGGTCCGCAGCTGCGCCAGTGCACAGAATGCAAGGGTGTCCGTGTCGGCATTGTCGGAAGCCGCAATGCGGGCAAGCGCCGCACCGTCAGCACCACCACCGATGCCGGATGCAGCATAGTAGGCGTAGGCGGCAGTGTACAGGCTCCACGGGCTGTCCGGGTATTCGGAAAGCAGCTGTGCTGCCTGTGCCGTCAGGTAGGAGGCAAGCTTCTGCTTCCCGATGTTTCCGGCGGGAATGCCGTGGGCTTCCGCAAGCGCAAGGATTTCCGCAATGCGCAGCGAAACATGCAGGCTGCTTTCCGTGCCGTCCGGCCAGTAGGGGAAACCGCCGTCTTTCTGCTGCAGCGCGGCCCAGCTGCGGATTTCCTTTTCCGCCACAGCCGCGGGGCTTGCAACTTCGCTGTTGAGTCCGAAGAGCTTTATATACTTGCCAAATGCCACAAGCGGGAGCACGGCCGCAGAACGCTGCTCCAGGCAGCCGTAGGGATAGTGGAACACGTAGCCTACTGCCTCGCGCAGCACGCCGAGCCGCGTGGGGTCAAGCTGCACGTAAAGGCTGCCGCGCCCGTCCTCCGCGCCGCCGGGAATCACGATTGCTTCCTGCGCGGAGCCGCTTTCCACGGTGCCCGTTGTGGTAACAGTCTCATAGACGTAGGGCTTTTCAATCTGGAGCGGAACAAGAATCCGCTCGTTCAGTCCCTGCCCCTTTGCCGTAAATTCCACCGTAATCCAGCCTTCTTTCACGGCGCTGATGCTGAACATAAGCGGCACGGTACGGTTGGCAGCCACGCTGATTTTCTTTGCAGCCTGCCCGTTGACTTTCGCACGGCCCGGCAGTTTACGCACAGAACTTTCGTCCTGAACGGCGCCGCTCATCTCTATGCCTTCGTAGACCGCAACGCCAACTTCCACTTTCTGTGCCTTGCTGCCAAGGTTCGATATGGTAACGCCCACTTCACCCTTGTCATCAAGGCGGAGCAAACGCGGAAGCACCTGCCGCACAGAAAGCGGCTCTGCCACGCGCAGCTCGTCCTCCTGCAGGGCAAAGGTATCGCCGTCAATGCCGGCGGCGGTAAGCCGGTACGCAGTAAGGCTGTCCGGCACCGTAAAGGTATAGGTTGCAGTTCCGCTCTTGTCGGTAACAAGCGCGGGAGCAAATGCAGCGGTGGGAGCAAAATTGCTGCGCACGCTTGCGGCGGATTCTGCCTCCGCCGATTCCGGTGCCGCAGCCATGTCGCGGGCCGCCATTGCTTTCATCATCATGCCGTTCGAAGCACCGGTAAGGTACATGCTGTCTTCCGCACCTTCGGTTTCCTCAAAGACCTTTGTATCCTGCAGGATGGAGCGGGAATCCCCGCCGCCGGCCCTGTCCGGAAAGCGCCACTGGCTGTAGAAGTAATCAGCCGGGTCTGCAACATGGTAGCCGATAAGGTCCAGCACGCCGCGGTCAACAGCCATGAGCGTAAGTTCCGCATCCTTGACGGGCTTGCCGCCGCGGGTGGCACGGAGCGTAATTTTTGCTTTTTCACCGGGCAGGTAAACGGCCTTGTCTGCCTTGATGGAAATGTCGAACTGCTTTGTGGCAGTGCTGACCTTGAGCGCCGTGCTGCCAAAGTACGCAGCAGGCTTCTCGTTGTTCTCCTTGCTGCGCACGGAATACGAAGAAAGCGTAACGTAAACGACAGGCACAAAGTCCTTTTCAATCTTAACGCTCACGACGGACGTGGGCGAATCGATGGGAAGCAGCCTGCTGCTGATGAGTCCTTCGCGCTCCACGGTAAGCAGGTAGCGCCCCGCAGGAAGTTCGCTCTGCAGCATAATCTGCGCAGTTTCGCCGGTCTCGTACTGCTCCTTGTCCGCAGTAAGGCGGATTTCCTGCGCGGAACCGGCACCGTTCCAGTACCAGTCGCCGCCGCTCACATAGAAGCTGCGCTCTGCCACAACTTTGTTTCCCGCAGCGTCCTCCGTGCTGAGGCTAAGCTTGTATGCCCCGCCCTCCGACGGTTTAACGGTAAAGGAGCTTGCCTTGCCGCCCGTAAACGGCAGCTGCTTCTCCTCTTCCAGAATCATTTCTTTTTCATAGCGGGTAGACACGAATCCGTCGCTGCTGACCGTCTGCACCTGCTTCCAGTGCTCGCGTTCCAGCGTAAGGTTAAGCGTCCGGCTCTTGGGAAGCGATGATGCAGCAGGTGCTTTTTCCTGCGGCGTAATTGCCACAAAAGAGAAGCTGAGCTGCTCGCCCTTTTTGGGAAAGCCCTTTTTGTTCTGGCAGCCGCTCACGCCAAGGTAGAACTGCGACGGATGCACGACAACCTGCGCAGTGCTGCTGACCACCTGCCCGCCGCTTTCCGTCACCTGGGCTTCCATGCGGTAGCTGCGCGGCATTGCATTGAATTCCTCGTCCGCCTGCTGAGTGACGGAAGCCGTCCCTGCCTCGTCAAGGCTGCCGTCTTTTTTGCCGAGCACTCTGGTCGTGTGCCTGCCCTGCAGGGGGCCAAAGCTATAGTCGCGGTACGCCTTGCCTTCCGGGCGGAACACGGCGGTGCTGCTTGTCCAGCGCGCAGTGTACGGGCTGTCTGCAAGACTGCCGCCGCCAAGGTATGCCGCGCTCACGGCAGCTTCGATGGTGTCGCCCTTAAAATACGTGCCCTCTTCTATAGAAGATTTTGATTCAAAACGCAGCTTTTCAAAGTACTGCACCTGCAC
>CADCQA010000044.1 GCA_902803415.1 uncultured Spirochaetaceae bacterium
AAATACCGGTTTGAACAGGAGAAAAAACTCCGTGACTCCAAGAAAAACCAGAAAGTATTGAAGCTCAAGGAAATACGCATGCAGCCAAAAATCGGCACAGGCGACCTTGACACGAAAGCAAAGCACGTGCAGGAATTCCTGGACGAGGGCGACAAGGTAAAGGTCACCATCCGCTTCCGCGGACGTGAGCTTGCCCACACCGAACTCGGCTTCGACGTCCTGAAAGAGGTTGAAAAGAGGCTTACCGAAGGCTCCTACGTCATAGAAAAGCCGCCGCTTATGGACGGCCGCTTCATGTCAATGACGCTGAGCTCAAAAGCCAAAAAGTAGAGGTAACAGTTATGCCGAAGATGAAGACAAAGAAAAGCTCAGCAAAGCGCTTTTCTCTCACAGGTACTGGAAAAGTGAAGTACAAGAAGATGAACCTCCGCCATATCCTGACGAAGCGTTCTCCCAAGCGCAAGATGAACCTGCGCCATGCGGGCATCCTTTCAGAGGATTCCGCAGCAAGAATCCGCAAGCAGCAGCTTCCCTACGGTTGATTGCTGAACATTTTTGAGGAGTTAAACTATGTCTAGAGCGATAGATGGAAGCAAAAGAAAGAATCGCCGTGCAAAAATCCTGAAGCTTGCAAAGGGCTTCAAGGGCGACAGGAAGTCAAACTTCCGCCCGGCGAAAGATGCCGTTGTTAAGGCACTTGACCATGCATATTCAGGACGCAAGCTTAAGAAGCGTGAGTACCGCAGCCTGTGGATTGCCCGTATCAATGCAGCAGTCCGCGACGAAGGACTGTCATACAGCCGCTTCATCGACGGTCTTACCAAGGCCGGCGTTTCACTGAACCGCAAGGCCCTGAGCAATATGGCAATTGAAGATCCGGCAGCATTCAAGGCTGTTGTGGAAGTAGCAAAAAAAGCAGTAAAGGCGTAAAAAGATGATTTCCCTCGATCAAGTTTTGTTATTGCAGAAGAAAGTAGAAACCGCTGTTCAGCGCATTGCCTTCCTTGAAGGTCAGGTCGAACAGCTGAAATCAGACAACGATGCTTTGCACAGCAAATGTGCAGAGCTCACAAAAGCGGTGGCTGAGAAAACGGAGTTGGTTTCTTCTCTTGAAGCAAACCAGGGCAAGATCGAGGAAGGCATCCTGAATGCCCTTACCCGTCTGGATTCTGTTGAGAATTCTATTCTCAACAGCCTGGACGGGGATTCCCAGCCGGAAGAAGGCGGGGAAGCAAGCGAGGAGGCTGCTGTCCAAGACAGCAATCCCAATCAGGACGGAACCAGCGAATCCGCCGGTGAAAACAGCGACGGTCAGCAGGGAGAAGTCTCACAGGAAAATGCAGAAACAGCCGCAGAAGGCGAAGAAAATCCTGCACCGGCTGAAGAAGCACAGAGTCAGGCGGAACCCCTGAACGGACAGTTCGACATTTTCTAAGCTGTCCACGGCACGGGCGGGTATGCAGCACTGCTGCCCCGCCCGGAGGAACGCTCAATGGGAAAGCTCCAGATTGATATGCTGGGCGCATCTTTTGCCGTTCAGGCGCACGAAGACGACGCCTATCTTAAAAAGTTACTGAATTACTACACAGAAATCACGAATACAATCAAGCAGGCGGGGCATCTGAAAGACCCCGTGCAGATAAGCATCATGGCGGGTATTACGCTTGTTGACGAGCTTTACAAGGAAAAGCAGCGGAATGCATCATATTCCCGCGCCCTCAACAATTCAAATGATGCAGAAGCCGAACGGCTTACCATCCAGATGATTCAGACCATCGACAAGGCATTGCAGTAAGAGGGCAGATGGGAACAGCTCATATATGGGTCGATGCAGACTCCTTCCCCGCCCCGGCACGGCTGCAGATTCTAAAGGAGGCGGCGGCGCGCAGGCTGCCCGTTACGTACGCGGCAAACCGGGACATTCCCTTCGGCATGGAAGATGAACTGTTTTCCATGGAAATCTGCGGCGGCGGGAACGGTGCGGCAGATGATTACATTGTTTCCCACTGCACTGCCGGCGACATCGTGGCAACACGGGACATCCCGCTTGCACGGCGGCTGCTGGACAAAAAAATTACCGTCATCAACGACCGGGGCACACAATTTTCGGAAACAAACATTGCGGAGCTGCTGGAACAGCGGGAACTGAGCATGCAGATGGCAGCGCTGGGCATACGGCCGGGCGGCAGAAAAAATACCTACGGGAACAAGGAACTGGCCGCCTTTACCGAGTGCCTGAAACGGGTGCTGTCGGGTATCTGAGCGGGCGCAACACTACCGGGCGGCAAAACCGCCGGGTACAGCCGCAATCACTGCGGGCTGCAATCATTGTTGCGGCGCGCTCTCAGCTGATATCGTTGTTTATAGCCTCAAGACGGTCGATAACCTGCAGGAAAGCATTCACGACGTCAGGGTCAAACTGCTTCCCGGCCTCAGAGCGTATCTCGTTGATAGTGTCGTCCAGCGTCCACGGGTCCTTGTAGCAGCGGCGGTGGCGGAGCGCATCGTAGACATCGGCAAGCGAAACAATACGCGCCGCAAGCGGAATTTCTTCGCCGCTGATGGGTTCCCGGTCTTTCGGAAGCTCGGATTCAGGCTGATATTCTTCGTAATTGAATTTTCCCGGATAGCCCCGCTCGCCGCCATCCCAGCGGGCATGGTGGTGCAGGCAGACATCGCGCGCCATCAGGTCAAGGTCATTTTCGTAGGGCGTAAAAATCTGCGCACCCACGCAGGTGTGGCCTTCCATTACAGAGCGTTCGCCTTCGTCAAGCTTTCCGGCCTTCTTAAGGATTTTATCGGGCACGCCGACTTTGCCAAGATCATGGCACTTTGCAGCAAGCTTCAGGTTATCGCGGAATTTGTTGCGCACGATTTCCGGAATCTGCTTGTTGACGGCATAGCGGTCATAAATTTCCAGCGCAAAGCATGAAACGCGCTCAACGTGCGCACCGGTTTCGCGGGGGTCACGGTAATTCGCCATCTTAACAAGGCGCTCGATAAGCTGCTTGGTAACATAGGCGTATTCGTAAACCTGAATGACGTTCGCCGCAAAGTAGGATACATAGAATTCCGCGTCCTTGCCAAAGGGAATAACCTCGCCGTAATCGTCCAGCGCATTGATAATCTGGATGACCCCCAGCACCTTGCCGTTCGTCATGATGAGGGGGATGGAAAGCACGGACTTTGTGTGGTAGCCGTTCTTAAGGTCGTTCTCCCGGTTGAAATTATAGGGGCGGGGCTGCGTTTTTTCCTCGTCAAGGTACTTTTCCATGTTGTACACGTCGGGGATGTTCACGCTCGCCTTGTTCAGCGCACAGTAGCCGGAAATGGAACCGTTCGTCGCACTGAAGGAATAGGACGTGTAGGGAAGTTTTTCGCCGGGCGCAAGCTTTTTCAGCAGCGTGTTGTTCTGGCTGTAACGTATCCTCAGGCGGTTCTGCGCCTCGTCGTACTCATAAATGGAACCTGCATCGGCATTGACGATACTGCGTGCGGCACTCAGGATGTTTTCCAGAAGAATGTCAACATCCTTGATTTGAGAAAGTTGCTGCCGTATTTTTGCTATCTGCTGAAGCTTCTCTTCATTAGAAACAGAATCCATTGACCTCAACACCTCTTTGCCTGTACTTCTATTGTAGTCTATTCGCCGGAAAATTACAATAAAAAGAACGGAATAAAACGAAAAGTTTCCAAAAAGAAGAAAAAGGGCAATTTTTGTGCTTTTTCTCACAAAAAAGCTGCATCCGGGGCACGGTGCGGCCTGTCAGCCTTTGTGGGCAAGCGCAAAGAAGAGCGGTCCGGTACCGGAAGCGCTGTCCGGCAGCAGCTGCAGCCCGAATTCCGTGCGCTCTGCAGCCGCAAAGAGCGAATGCAGGGAAAGCTCCGCCGGGAACTGCAGTGTTCCGGCAAACGCGGCAAGGTTCCCGGCAGCATACGATTCCATCTCCTGCGGGGAAGCAAATGCCACATCGCTGAACTTTTTCTGCAGCCGCTGCAGCACACCATCGTTCTCGGCAGGGGCAAGCGCACAGGTTGCATACAGGAGGAAACCGCCGGGGGCAAGCAGCCGCCACGCGGAGGAAAGGAGCGCCCACTGCTCCACAGCAAGGCTTTTGATGCGTGACGGCGACCATTCGGCAAGGTAGCGGGCATCCCCCAGCACATGCCGCTCGCTGGAGCACGGGGCATCCAGCAGAATGCTGCCGAAGCATGCTGTCTCGCGGCGGCACCAGGTGGCACCGTCGCTGCAGCTGACCTCCACCCGGCTGGACAAATGCGGGGGCAGCACCTGCGCAATCACTTTGGAAAGGCGCGCCGTGCGCCCCGCAGAGCGTTCGTTGCTGCACAGCCGGGCATCAGCATCCAGGCTGCCCGCAAGCACCAGCGACTTGCCGCCGGGTGCGGCACACAAATCAAGCACCCGCTCAGCCCCATGCACGGGCAGGCAGAGTGCCGCACAGACGCTGGCGGGGTCAAGGAAATAGTGCTCCTCCTGCCCAAAGTCCAGCTCCGCATGAACACCGTCTGCCAGCAGCGCCTGTTTGAGTGTCTGCCAGCGGCTGCCGAACACTGCGGCATAGAAGGCTTCAAAGCCCGCGGCTCCCTGCAGCTTTTCCTGTTTTTCCTTCTGCTTCATGACGCACGCCCCCTACTCTGCAAAATGCTGCTGCACAAAGGCAGTACCCGCAGCTTTTGCCGCAGAAAAGGCCTCGCGCCGGGCCGCCCTGCTGCCGAACTGCGCATCAGTATCCTGCGCTTCCACAACATACGAGCCGTCTGCCTGCCGGCGCAGCGCAAGGATGCCGCACGCCAGCTTGTAGCGGATAACGTTGCGCTCCGCCTCTGCAAGCCGCCGGGCAAAATCAGCGTCGGAAGCCGCACGTTCCAGCAGCATCCGCGCAACGGGGGCAAATTTCTTCTCGCTCAGCATGATGACGTCCACGCCGGCCTGTACCGCCTGTACCGCGGCAGCCTCCGGGGGAAAACCGTTGTCCGCCAGCGCCCCCATAAAAATATCGTCGCTGAGCACAAGGGCACGGCAGCCGAGCGAATCCTTGAGCACGGTCTGAATCCAGAAGCTGCTCAGGCATGCCGGTGCAGGGCCGCCGCAAGCTTCCGTGCGGGCGTGGGACATAAGTACGGCGGCGGGGTCCGCACCCAGAATGCATGCAAAGGGAAAGAGCTGCTGCGCAAGCAGCTCCCGGACACCGAGCTTTATTTCCGGCAGCCCCGTATGCGGGTCAGTGTTTGTGTTGCCGGGAAAATGCTTGAGCACCGTGCCGACGCCGCAGTCCTGATACGCGCGTACCGCGGCGCAGCTGTAGGCAACAGTGGCGGCAATGCCTCCGTAGGAACGGCTGCCAAGGAAAGCATCGTTCTGCGGCAGGGCGGCTTCGGCAACCGGGGCAATGTTCATGCAGACACCCAGCGCACGCAGCTGCCGTGCCTGCAGCGCATACAGTTCACCGGCTTCCGAGGGGTGCAGTTTTTCTGCAACCCGCCGGCAGGACGGCAGGGGGCTGGTCAGTCCGCGCAGGCGGTTCACCATGCCGCCCTCCTGGTCAACGGCAATGTAGGGACGGAGCACATGGTGCGCATCGCAGTATGCGGCAATGGATTCGGTAAAGGCCATGACGCCATCCGCATCCGGAGCAATATTGTAGCTGAAAAGAAGGCAGCCGCCGGGCACCAGCGGTTCGTCCCCTGCACTGCCGGAACCGGCGCAAAGTTCCGCTGCATGCTCAACGGCTGCATAGGAAGTATTGCCTTCAATGTTCACCAGAAAAATCTGCGCAATGCGCTGGGATTCCGGGAGCGCATCCAGAAAGGCCTGCACCGCAGCTTCAGCAGGATCTGCGCTGGGCGCGGCAGGGGGAAAAGCAAAGGCTGCAGGCGGAAAAACGAGCGCCAGCAGCGCCAGAAAAGTGAAAACCCGGAAGCATCTCATACCGCTGAAGTATAGAGGATTGGGCGCGTTTGGGCAAGGCACAGGTTACACAGTATGCGATGTTTAAAATCGCGCTATTTGAGCGATTTTAAACTCGTCGACCTGAGCGGAAACGTAGTTTCAGAACAGGTCTATTCCGCCGCCCTAGACGTTCCCCGGCAGAACGATATACACTGAGCAGTATGAAAAACATTGCAATCGTAACAGGTGCTTCCAGCGGCATGGGCAGCTGCTTTGCCCTTCAGCTGGCACAGGAAGGAGAAATCCTGCGGAAACAGGGCGGCAGGCTCCCGGCAGCGGACGAGCTGTGGCTCATTGCACGGCGGCAGGACAGGCTGGAAGAACTGAAGCAGCGGATAGAAGCAGCGGCAGCGGATAAAACAAAATGCCCGAAAGTCCGGGCAATCCCGATGGACATCAGCGGAAAAAACGGCGCGCTGGCAGTAAAGCAGCTGCTCGATGAGGAATGCGCCGCAGCAAAGGACAGCGGCAGCTTTTCCATCAGCGTCCTTGTAAACAACGCAGGCTTCGGCACCTACGGCGAATTCGCCAGCACGGATACCGTGCGGGAAATGGACATGATTGACCTGGACTGCACGTCACTCACCGGCATCACCGGTTTTGCACTTCCCTACATGGGGCGCGGCTCACGGATAATCAACACGGCTAGCCTTGCATCGTTCCTGCCGCTCGGAAACTTCGCCGTGTACGGCGCCTGTAAAGCCTATGTGCTCAGCTTTACCGTAGCGCTCGCCGCGGAACTGAAAGACAGGGGCATCAAAGTCACGGCGCTCTGCCCCGGCCCGGTCAGCACCGAATTTGCAGACGTTGCATCAAAGGGCGCCCGGAAGCAGGTACGACACGGCCTTTCCCCGGAAAAAACGGTAGCCCACTGCCTGAAGCTTTCCCGCGCGGGAAAGCTCTACGCGCTCTGGGCATTCAAATGGAAGTTCAAGGCTGCCGCCAGCAGATTCGTCGGGCGCTACGCAGGAGCGTGGTT
>CADCQA010000045.1 GCA_902803415.1 uncultured Spirochaetaceae bacterium
CATGTGCAGCACCAGCTCCGCCGGGGTACCGGACGTTCCGGCGAATGCAAAGACCGTGCCTGCTGCCGTGAAAGCCATGCCCAGCACTGTAAAGAAGATGACGATAAAGCTGTTGCCGTCGGAGGAAAGCGATGTACTGTGCTCTGTGAGCGGCAGCCACCCCAGCGCCGCGCCGTAGCAGCGGACAAAATGCTGGTAGCAGAGAATTGCGCTGATGCTGGAAAGCCCCGTACTGCTGAAAAAGAGCCCCAGCAGGTTGAACTGCACCGTTTCCTGCTGCGGTGCCGCCAGCAGCAGGCAGGGCGTGAACAGCAGCATTGCAGCTGATGCCAGCGGCATGGTACGGAACTGCAGTGCCCGTGCAGCCGCTGCACTTGATGCCAGCGTTTCTTCGGTGCCGTCGTAGGAGCGGATGCGGTTCATGGACAGGACATACAGCAGCCCTGCCGCACCGTACTTGAGCGCCGCAGCCAGTAGGAACAGCGGTGATGAAAACGCCCCCGCAAGAAGCTGCAGGGAAAGCAGGCGGTTACCGAGCACTGCTGCGGAACATGCAAGTCCCTGTCCCAGGAACACGGCGAAGAATGCAAGCGGTACTCCGGCCGGCATCTGCGGACAGACAAACTTTTTTTCTTCCATAATATAAAATCATAGCACGGAACAGCGCTGCCCGCAAGCCTTAGAAATGAAAGCGCACGGAAATCAGCTTTTGAAGCCCCCTGCATTGCCAGGGGCACGGGGATATTTCTTGCAAAAATTGATTTCCGTGCTCTATCGCTCTTGACCAAGGGCAGGGAAATTTGATACTATACCCTACACGTATTGTGCGCAGCACATGTGTCTAGGTCGGCTTCCGGCAAACCCGTTACTTGCCGGGGCAAATATGTTTTTCAGAGGTTTTAAGATGTACGCAGTTGTTGAGTATAAAGGCAATCAGTACAAGGCAGAAAAAGGCGCCGTTCTCCAGGTGAGCAAGATCAACGATGCCAAGCAGGGTGACACTGTCACCATCGACAACGTCCTGCTGGTGAGCGACGGCGACAAGGTTTCTGTTGGCAGCCCCTATGTTAAGGGTGCCAAGGTCACTGTGGAGGTCGGCGAAACGTTCAGGGACAAGAAGGTTCTCGTCCTCAAATACAAGGCAAAGAAGGATTATCACCGCCTGCACGGACACCGTGAGTACTATACGAACGTCACTGTGAAGGATGTGGTGCTGGCATAAGGCATGACCGAGGTGCTGCTGGTCTGCAGCGGTGACGGCTGCTTCAGGAGCTGCCGTGCAACCGGTCATGCGGGTTTTGCTGCAGCGGGAACCGACATTGTATGCGCGGCGGAAACTGCCGTTCTGCGCACTGCCATGCAGGTTCTGGAGCGCACCGAAGGTGTACGCTTCTTTGCGGATACTTCTTCCCGGGGTTATCTCGCATTCCGGGTTGAACGAGACGCTTCCGCCAGTGCGGAACGTCTGGTATGTACGGCGGATTTCATACGGGCGGGCATTTCTGGCCTTGCCGCTGAATATCCCCGGCACGTACGCTTGCGGGAAATGACAGAAGATTAAAGAGTCCGGTAGCTTTACCGGCGGAGGATTAAGATGGGACGTACAAAAGGTGGCAGCGGCGCTAAAAACGGTCGTGATTCAAACCCGAAACATCTGGGCGTTAAAAAATACGGTGGAGAAGCAGTCCGCGCAGGCAACATCCTGGTGACGCAGCGCGGTACCCGCATTCATCCGGGTGACAATGTAAAGCGTGGCGGCGATGACAGCCTCTATGCAACGGTAGACGGAAAGGTCGTGTACGGTGAAAGAAGGAACCGCAAGATTGTTTCCGTGGAACCGGTCGTTGCAAGCTGAACTGGCAGACTCGCAGCGTTATTGCAACATCCTGTATTTTTGAGTGTGAAATGCCCGCTTTGGATTGTTCCAGACGGGCATTTTTTTTCGTACAGGCATGCACGGTGCGCACTTTCCAAGGGTGCGCCGGTGCAGGAGGTGGTGACATTTTATGATACAGTTTGCGGATGAGGCGGTGATTACCGTCATTTCCGGCAAAGGCGGCAACGGCTGTGTTTCCTTCCGCCGGGAAAAATATATCCCCAATGGTGGTCCCAACGGCGGCGACGGCGGCAGGGGCGGCGACATTGTGTTCTGCGTACGGCGGAACCTGCGCACGCTTGCCCATCTGCGCCACCATCAGATTTTTAAGGCGCAGAACGGCGGCGACGGCATGAGCTGGAATAAATTCGGCAGGGACGGCGAGGATACGGTGATTCCCGTGCCGCCGGGCACCACCCTGCGCGACCTTGCTACCGGCGAGATTGTGCATGACTTTACGGACAGCGACGAAGAAACGCAGTTTCTGTTTCTGAAAGGCGGCAAAGGCGGCTGGGGCAACGTGCATTTTAAGTCCAGCACGAACCAGGCCCCGCGCTATGCGCACAAGGGTAAGCCCGGCGAAGAACGGCAGCTGAAGGTGGAACTTTCCATTATGGCTGATGTGGGCCTGGTTGGTTTCCCGAACGCCGGCAAGTCCAGCCTGCTTGACCTCTTTACCAACGCGCGCCCCAAGATTGCTCCCTATCCCTTTACCACCAAGGTGCCTAACCTTGGCGTGCTGCACGTGGACGAGAACAATGACATCATTATTGCGGATATTCCCGGCATCATTGAAGGCGCGTCCGAGGGGGCGGGGCTGGGCATCCGCTTCCTTAAGCACATTTCCCGTACAGCAGGGCTGCTGTTCATGATTGACTGCAGCGACGATTCCAGCCTTGATGCGTACCCGATGCTTTTGAAGGAACTTGAAAGCTACGGCGGCGGCCTGATGGAAAAGCCGCGCATTGTGCTGCTGAACAAGATTGACGTGGAAGGGGCGGCAGAGCGGGTTTCGCAGGTCGAAGCGCGTATCCGTGCTGCGGAGCCGTCCGTGCAGATAATTGCACTGTCTGTTATGGCACGCACCAATGTCAACGAGGCGCGCCTTGCAATCATCGATATGGTGCAGAAGATGGAGCGTACCCATGCGCCGGGGGCAAACCACGCCGCCGCCCGCAGCAGCTTCCTTGCATCCCGTTCCGTGGATGATTCCATGGATGAGCAGTTCCCCGGGGCGGCGCAGTGAAAGCTGCAGTGCTTGGCGGCAGCTTTAACCCGCTGCACATAGGGCATCTGGCGCTTGCTGATGCCGTCTGCACGGAGCTGCATTACGACAGTATTTTTTTTGTTCCCACGAACAGCCCGCCGCACAAGGAAATGCAGTGGGCGCTGCCGCCTGAGCAGCGGCTCCGGATGGTGCAGCTTGCCTGTGAGCCGGATCCCCGCTTTCATGCCGAATCCTGCGAGATAGAGCGGGGCGGCGTATCCTACACGTATGACACGGTGCTGCACCTGGAGCAGAAGTATGCCGGGCAGCTGGACGCCCCGCTTGGTCTGGTGCTGGGCGCTGACCTGCTGCCGGGCTTTCACCTGTGGCACCGTGCGCGGGAACTGGCTGCTCGCTGCACGCTTATCCTTGCCCGCCGCCCCGTTATGCAGGAGCGGCACTCGGCGAACCGGGCACTGGGGGCCTATGCCGCTGCAGCGGAAAACCAGGATTTTGATCCGGCGTCCGAGCCTTTGTTCCGCGATGCCGTTATGCTGGAAAACCCCGTCCTGCCGGTCAGTTCCACGGATATCCGTGCCCGTATCAGTTCCGGCAGAAGCTTCCGGTACCTTGTCCCTGAGCCTGTTTTCAGCTATATTATAGAAGGAAGGATTTATGGATATTCACAGCACTGAACTTTTGGAAAAAATACGGAAATTCGCACAGTCTGCGGAGAAAAAGGAACGTTTTGAACACAGCGTCCGTGTGGCAGAAACTTCGCGCCAGATGTGCGACATGTACGGAGTTGACCCGGACAAAGGCTATCTTGCAGGGCTTGCGCACGATATGTGCAAGGATTTGCCCGACGAAGAGCAGCTTGCCCTTGCTTCCAGGGATCAGCAGCCCATTTCCGACGTGGAACGCGCCAAGCCGTCACTCCTGCACGGCCGTGCTGCTGCCATGAAGCTGCTGCACGATTTTGGCGTGGACGATCCCGATATCATTCAGGCTGTTTCCCGCCACACGCTGGGCGGTGCAAGCCTGTGCCCGCTGGCAAAAATTGTGTATGCTGCAGACAAGATAGAGCCGGGGCGCCCGCAGTCAACTGAAGAATATCGCGCTGCGCTGTTCAGCAAAAGCCTGAACGCCCTGACGCTTGCTGTTCTTGAAGAGAACATGGCGTATGTGGAATCCCGCGGCAAGGTTGTTGCTCCGGTGAGTTTCCGCTTTAAGGAAAGCCTTAAGCGTGACATTGCCGCCGATGCAGAACTGGCGCGCAGGCTGGACGGGGCGTTCTGATGGCTTTTTCCAGGGAGCGGGTGAGTGCCATATTCATCATAGTCATCCTTGTCATTATGGTGGTGGCAGGGGTGATGATAGGGCTTTCCCTGCGCACCGACCCCGTTGCCGAGACGCTCAAGAACAATCAGGTTGTTACGACGCTCATCGTGCTCAATGACGGTGAGGGCAACGCAATTGCAACGGATGTATTCGTCTATGCGTCCAATACGCAGCGCGGGGCAATGTTTGACATTCTGGGAAA
>CADCQA010000046.1 GCA_902803415.1 uncultured Spirochaetaceae bacterium
TACATGGTACTGGAAAACGGCACCTTCATCTGGAAATCCATCACCGACGGAAAGGAATACCTGCGGAAAGAAGTGCGGTGAATGGGGGTAGCCGCATAACTATTTATTCGATATAGAAAAAACTTACAACATCACAAGTTTTTTTGAATATCCTCTGCAACGGCAAGCAGAAGCGACTTCTGCTTTTCCGGCAGGGAAGCATATACATGGAGCAGTCTGCGCCCCTTTTCCTCTGATGTTTCTCCTAAAAGAGATGCGTTCTGCCCTGTAACAAGGTATTCAACCGTAGTTCCCAGAGCCTTTGCAAGCTTCACCGCAACATCGGCAGAAGGCATACAGGACTGCCCGCTAACGTAACTCACCAGAGAGCGGAGCGTTACACCAGCCTTTGCAGCAAGCTCTTTATTTGACAGTCCAGAGTATGAAATTTCTTCCCTCAGCCGTTCCCGAAAATCCATATACAATATGCAGGATAACAATTTTTCTTTTCATAAAAAATGCCTTCGTTTTTTTTACGAAAAAATGTTATCGGATTTTTATTGCGGTGCAGTGCGCCGTCCGTGTAACTATGTAGCTAAACCACAACGCGGCTTGACCGCGCTGTCGGCTTTGAGCTACTTGCTAGGTTTTATTCTTCTTCTGTGTCGGAATTATTTTCTATAGTTTTATAATAAGTTTGAAGGCCATCAATATGTTCAAGCAAATCATCTGCTATATGATTTCCCATTGAGTCAAGAACAAAATCTATTCCTTCTCGGCGAGCCAATTTCGCAGCAGGAACAAAATCACTGTCACCGCTTATTAAAATAATCTGGTCTACAAGTTTTTTATAGGCGAGCATTGAAATATCTATACCGATTTTCATATCTACACCTTTTTGTTTCAGTTTAAGTTCAAAATCATTTTCAGTAATGTCCGAAAGATGAACTGTTTCATTAAAAAGTTTCTTTACAATATCATTTTTTAGAGAAAATGAAGCGGTAGAATCAGCAAGTTTTCCAAGCCGCAGAGCAACCTTTCTTTTTGATTTTAATGAATTGAAAAAATCCACAGTCCATTTAAATGTTTCGGTTCTGGAGAAATCAACATTCTTCTTTAAAAGAGGGTGATATAGAACTTTTGAAATTGAAGAACAGTCATAATAAAAGATTCTGTAAAGTTCTTTTCGGGCGGGGATTCTTTTTCCGTCAGGTAGATAAATATTCTCATTTCTATCTTTTAAATGAAGATGGCAATACTTTATAAGCTCCTTCGCTCAGTCTTCTGCAGATTTCTTTCAAAACAGATGTGCGGCAGTTCTTCTGTAAAACCCGCCGTCTACTAAAATTGCAACTCGTTTCATGTTACGTACCTAATAAAAAATTAAGGCTCGTAACTCCGGCAAATCCCGAATCATGGGAAGTCGTACTTTACAAGCCTGTTAAAACTGCAGTTCAAACCGCTATGAATACTTGTAGCACAAATATACCTTCTTGTCAACCGACAGAATTTTACTTTCTTGCAAAGAAATAATTAGAACAAGTAAAAATCTCAAGTTGTTCCTGATAACTCATTACTTCATACAATCCATCTTTTACAATTCTGAACATTTTATAATCATCATGTAAAATGTTCCAGAAATCTCTAATGTAAGTTCTTGAATCTAAGTTGCATCCACCAAACTCAATTTGAATTGCTCCTATCATCTTGTTTTTTAACATGCTTTCTGCACCTTTCAGTACATTCAGTTCATTTCCTTCTACATCCATTTTCAAGAAGTCTATCTTTTCTATATGATTTTTTTCGCAGTATACATCTAATGTAGACAAAGAAACTGTTTCTGCCTTAGAAAAATCTATACCAAAATAATCAAGCTGCCTGTTATATAAACTCGCAAGTCCGGATCCTTCCTTATCATAATACAATGTTTGAACAGTCTCCTTATCGGACAAACCGAAATTGTTTAATACTATATTTGAGTCTTTTATGTTTTCAGACAACCTTGAAAAAGTTTGTTTTGCAGGCTCGAAGCAATGAATATTGTAGTTTTTAAAAACATTGGTCAAATCTTTTGCATAATTTCCTACATTTGCACCAACATCAAAGATTACAGTTTTTGAATCTCCAACATGCTCCTTAACATAATTCATGGCATGGATTTCTCCAGAAGTAAAAAGGTTTCCACCTTCTCCAATGTTCATGCCTTTAAGACTTGCAAGATAAAGATTAAAGAAAAAATTTTGATATTTAACTTTACCATTTCTTTTTTTTAGAAAAGATTTTGCAATTTTGCCTATAATCATAAAATCCTCCGAGATTTTTTGATTTATTAAATAAATGCCGGAAGATTTACCTTACTAACAGCAAGTGGCGCAGTGCGCCATCAACCTAACATCTTTTCGCCGTATCCTGTGTATAGGTGGTATGCTGCAGAATATGTCAGCGTAACACCCGCCATTCATTGCTTATTACTTATAATATCACAAAATACTACTTGTTTCAAGTTTTTATCCCTGTCTGCATAATCTGCCCAGAGGGTCGATAGGAATCATGCTGAGCCCCCCACGAGGATAGCGCATATGAATACCGCACGGCACACGTCACAGCCGGTCCAGGGGACTTATCACGCCGCCTGTGCCCTTAACATGTATCATGGTCTTGAGGTACAACATAAAGACTTCTCGCCAGTTGGACAAGTGGCAAGTCCATATTACGCAATTTTGAATTTCATTCTTTTTCGCATCTGAATCAGCCCCCTATCTCAATTCTGTCACCCATTGCCCTGTATTCATCTTTTCGCTGTTCCAGTGCTTTCTGCTCATTGACTGTCTTTCTTCCCAGCTTCTTTCCTATGAATTTTATCTCATGTTCCTCAGATGCAAGTTTTTTGGGCATTTCGGGATGGTTCCCTTACACCTGAGGATGCATTTTTTTGCTGTTATTTCCTTTATTTGTATAACTTTAGATCCTTTTTCAGAGGCACTGAACTGTTCTTGACAAATGAATGTTATTACATAATAATTACAAAGAGGAGGCTTTGCATGTTAGTATCTGTTGTGCCTATCGGAAACTCTCGTGGAATAAGATTTCCAAAACTTGTATTGGATAAGTTTCTCGTAAAAGACAAGATGAACATGGAAGTAACCGAAAATGGGATTCTTCTTACCCCTGTAAATGATGTCCCCCGCTCTGGTTGGGCAGAAGCCTTTTGTAAAATGCATGAAAACAAGGATGATGTTTTAGAAGGAATACCAGTTTCGGGAGCTTTTGAATGGGAATGGTAGTTAATCAGTATAATGTTTATCTTGTGAATCTTGACCCGACAATCGGTCATGAAATACAAAAGACTCGTCCATGTTTAGTTGTTTCTCCCGATGAAATGAATCACAATATTGATACATCAATAATTGCTCCGATGACAACAAAATCCCATGCTTATCCGACGAGGGTAAAAGTCAAGTTTGACGGAAAAGAAGGCTGGATTGTTTTAGACCAAATTAGAACCGTTGATAAAATCCGTCTGGTAAAGCATTTGGGAAAAATCTCAAAAAAGGAAATATCGGAAGTAAAAAAAATTATTAAGGAAATGCTGGTAGATTAACGCCTGACATGTGGTTTACATCCTTAGAGTCAGAGGTCTTGCACAGTGCACAGAGCTGCTTCAAAGCGTCTGAAGCAGCTCTGTGTGTTTGGGCGCACTGGCGGGGCTTAGTCGGCCTCACGCTCCGTGCAGGTGATGTGCAGGTCTTTCAGCTGCGCATCATCAACGGCTGACGGGCAGTCGTCCATGGGGCTTGCTGCAAGGTTGTTCTTGGGGAACGCGATGACTTCATGGATGGAGTCCTCGTGGCACATAAGCATGACCAGGCGGTCAAGCCCCGGAGCAATGCCGCCGTGCGGGGGAGCGCCGTACTTGAATGCAGTAACAAGGAAGCCAAAGGCTTTCTGCGCGCGCTCGTTGGTGTAGCCGACAATCTTAAAGATGCGCTGCTGCAGTGCCGGGTCGTTGATACGCATTGAACCGGATGCCAGCTCGTAGCCGTTCAGCACCAGGTCGTACAGGTCGCCCTTTACGCTGCCGGGATCGCTTTCCAGCGTGTCCCAGTATTTTTTCTGCGGCAGGGTGAACATGTGGTGTTCGGTTTCCCACTTGTTTTCGTCTTCGTTCCACGCAAAATAGGGAAAGTCAATAATCCATGCAAAATGGAACTCATCACCCGGCGTGTACAGGTTCAGCTCTTTTCCAAGCTGAGAGCGCACGGCGCCCAGCGCAGTACAGGCAAGCTGCCACTTTTCGTCCGCAACGAACAGCAGCAGGTCGCCCGCAGCCGCACCCAGCTTGGGCAGAATATCAGCTTCTTTGCCAGCAAAGAACTTGCTGATGCCGCCTTCGAATTTGCCGGAGGCATCCACCTTCATCCACGCAAGGCCCTTTGCCTTGTAAATCTTTGCCTTTGCCTCAAGCGCTTCTATCATCTTGCGGCTGTATTTTTCTGCGGCGCCCTTAACGACCAGCGCCTTTACCGCGCTGCGCTTGTGGCGTTCGATGGCAGGGTCTGCATTCGCTGCACCCGCCTTGAATGCGTTAAAGTCTGACAGGCCCGCCATGAATGCGGCATCCTGCATTTCCATGCCAAAGCGCAGGTCAGGCTTGTCCGTACCAAAGCGGTCAAAGGCATCCGTCCACGCAATGCGGTCAAAGTGTACGGGCAGCTCGTAGCCGAGCGTTTCCTTGAACACGTGGCGCATCATTCCTTCGGTTGTCTCAAGAACTTCCTCGCGGTTGGTAAAGCTCATCTCCATGTCTATCTGAGTGAACTCAGGCTGGCGGTCACCACGCGCATCTTCGTCGCGGTAGCAGCGTGCAATCTGGAAGTACTTGTCAAAGCCGGAAACCATAAGCAGCTGCTTGTAAAGCTGCGGACTCTGCGGCAGGGAATAGAATTTACCGGGGTGAACGCGGCTGGGCACAAGGTAGTCGCGCGCGCCTTCGGGCGTAGACTTAATGAAAGTGGGCGTTTCGATTTCAAGGAAGCCCTGGCGGGTCAGGTACTCGCGCACGGCAAACGTAACTTTGGAGCGCAGGATGATGTGCTCCTGCATGGGCTTGCGGCGCAGGTCAAGGTAGCGGTACTTCAGGCGCAGGTCTTCGTTCGGCAGAACGATGGTGCCGTCTTTCTGACGCACTTCATCGATGGAGAACGGCAGTGTTTCCGCCGTCGTAAAAATCTCTATGTCTTCCGCCTCGATTTCTATCTCGCCAGTGGGCATATCCTTGTTCACGTCCTTTTCGCCGCGCGCGGCAACGGTGCCCTGAATGGCAACGCAGTACTCGCTCTTCAGCGTGGCAGCAGTCTGCTTTACGGCATCAGATGCCTTGTCGCCCACAACGACCTGCGTAATGCCGTAGCGGTCACGCAGCAGGATGAAAGTGAGTCCGCCCAGCTCGCGGGTGCGGTGAACCCATCCGTTCAATATAACAGTCTTACCGACATCGGAAGCCCGCAGGTCCCCGCATGTCACAGTTCTCTTAGCATTATCCATGCATGCATTTTACTGCATTGCATACTTTGCGTAAAGTGGCAGGGATAAAAAGAAAGGGGGCAGCAGTGCCGCCCCCCTTGCAGGTATCAGGATTTTTTAGGCGTTGCCGTAGAGGAAGCAGGCAACGGTGTGCCCGTCCGCCGTTCCCTGCGGATGAACAAACTGCGGAGCCCTTTCCTTACAGCAGTCCTTGCGGTTGGGGCAGCGGTCGTAGAAGTAGCAGCCCTTGCGCTGTTCCGTCGGAGACGGCACGTCGCCTTTCAGGATGATGCGCTGCCGCTTGCGTTCCACATACGGATCGGGGATGGGCGCTGCAGAAAGCAAAGCCTTTGTGTAGGGGTGCAGCGGATTCTTGTACAAGTCCACGTAATCACCCGTTTCCACGATTTTGCCAAGATACATAACCGCAATCCGGTCTGAAATGTATTTAATGACGGCAAGGTCATGCGCGATGAAGAGGTAGGAAAGTCCCATCTCCTTCTGAATGTCCTTGAACAGGTTCAGCACCTGCGCCTGAATGGAAACGTCAAGCGCGGAAACCGGTTCGTCGGCAAGGATAAGCCGCGGCTTGAGCGCAAGTGCGCGTGCAATGCCGATGCGCTGGCGCTGGCCGCCGGAGAACTCATGCGGGAAACGGTTCTTAAAGAATTTAGACAGTCCCACCAGTTCCATCAGGTGTTCCACGCGGGCATCAATTTCTGCCTCGCTCATCTTAAAGATGCCGCGCCGCCGGTAAATGCGCATCGGTTCGGCGATGATTTCTGCGGTCGTCATGCGCGGGTCCAGTGAAGAATAGGGATCCTGGAACACACACTGCATGTCCTTGCGCGCCGCAAACATCTCGCCGTGAGACATTTTGGTCAGGTCGTTGCCGTCCAGCAGCACTTTGCCGGCAGTGGGCTTGTACAGCTGCGCCACGGCGCGTACCACCGTTGATTTGCCGCAGCCGGATTCACCTACCAGTCCCAGGGTTTCGCCCTTGCGGATGGAAAAGCTGATGCCGTCAACGGCATACACGTAATTTTTCTTGCCGCCGATGATGCCGTCGTGCCCCATGTAAAAATGCATCTTAAGGTCTTCCACCTCAAGAATATTATCTGCGTTGAGTGTACCTTGCGTCATTTTGCAGCATCCTCCGTGTTCAGCTTCCCTGCGTCTTTCTGGGCATACAGCCAGCAGGACGCACAGTGTCCCTCCCCGAACTGCACGGTGGGCGGATAATGCTTCCGGCAGACTTCCATTGCCTTGTGGCAGCGCGGGTAGAACGGGCAGCAGTCCGGCAGGTCAATGACGTTCGGCGGCTGCCCCTCAATAGAGAAGAGGCGCTCATCGGTGTCGCAGTCAAGGCGCGGCACAGACTTGATGAGTCCCTGCGTATAGGGGTGCTTTGTGTCAGAAAAAATCTGGTCGGTTGTGCCGTGCTCAACCACGCGCCCGGCATACATAACGTTTATGGTGTCGCAGATGCCCGCAACAACGCCAAGCGAATGGGTAATGATGATAACCGCTGTTCCCAGCCGCCGGGTCAAATCCTGCATCAGCTCCAGAATCTGCGCCTGGATGGTAACATCCAGTGCACTCGTCGGCTCGTCTGCAATAAGGATGTCCGGGTTGCAGGAAAGTCCCATTGCAATCATAACGCGCTGGCGCATACCGCCGGAAAACTGGTGCGGGTAGCAGTCAATGCGCTCTTCTGCCGCCGGGATGCCCGCAAGCCGCAGCATCTCGATGGCTTTCTCCTTTGCTTCCTGCTTGCCCAGCCCCTGATGCAGGCGGATGGTTTCTACCATCTGCGTAGATATTTTCAGGTAGGGGTTCAACGAGGACATCGGATCCTGGAAAATCATGGCGATGCGGTTGCCGCGGATTTCACGCAGGCGCGCATCGCTCATGCGGAGCACATCCTCCCCGCGGAAGAGGACTTCGCCGCCCTCAATTTTTCCCGGAGGGGACTGCACAAGGTTGATGATGGAAAGGTTCGTCACGCTCTTTCCGGAGCCGGACTCACCTACAATACCAAGCGTTTCGCCTTTGTGCAAATCAAAGGAAATGCCGTCAACCGCTTTTACGATTCCGGCATCGATATGGAAATAAGTACGTAAATCCCTGACCTGCAGGATAACTTCGTCTGTCATGTCTGTTCCTTATGCTGCGCGGGCAGCGTTAAATTCTGTTCTTTGACTGCGGGTCAAATGCATCCCGCACGCCGTCGCCAAGGAAATTCATGGCGAACAGGAAAACCGTCATGGTGATTGCGGGCACCAGCAGGCACCACGGATACAAGCCCAGCCCCTGCACACCGTCAGATATGAGCGAGCCCCATGAGGCAAGCGGTGCAGACACGCCAAGACCAAGGAACGAAAGGAAGCTTTCGCTCATGATGAACTCCGGCAGTGAAAGCGCCGCGTAGGCGATGATGATGCCGAGCGTGTTCGGGATAAGGTGACGGAAAATAATATGCGCAGGCCCGGCACCCATTGAGCGCGCCGCAAGGACGTACTCGGTGTTCTTCAGGCTCATCACCTGGCCGCGGACCACGCGCGCAATAGTGAGCCATGACACGAGCGCAATGGCAACAAAAAGAATTGCCGTACTCTTGCCAAGGATTGCCATCATGATGATGACCATAAGCATGTACGGAAGGCCATACATGATATCAACAAAACGCATGAGGAAGGTGTCCGTAATGCCGCCCGCGTAGCCGGCAACAGAACCGACGATGATGCCGATGCACAGGGCGGTAACGGTACCGATGAGTCCGATGAGCATGGAAATGCGCCCGCCGTAAATCGTGCGGGAAAGCATGTCCCTTCCCAGGGAATCCGTTCCGAACACATAATGGAATTTCTGTTCCGGATCAGTTTTATTTCTTTCCAGAATAGAATCGAGTTCTGCCTGTTCCTTTTCCGTATAGGCGGAACGGCCTTCCTTTTCCATAACCTTTGCAAAATATGCCTTGCGGGCGTCAAGCTCCACCTCGCCTGCCTGCCGCAGTGACGGCGGAAGGTTCGCATGGTTTACGTTCTGGTGCTCGTAAGGGTGCAGCGGCAGCAAAGGCGCAAGCAGGGCAATGATCATGTAGCACAGCACCACCCAGAAACTGATGTACGCCATCTTGTTCTTGCGGAGCCGCCGCCATGCATCGGCGGTCAGGGAGACAGAGCGCATCTCCTGATTGAATTCATTCGTGCCCGCAGTCTTTTTCTTTTTACCAACTGTCATAGCAAATTCCTTTTTATTTATATGATATGCGCGGGTCGAGCAGACCGTACACAATGTCCACCACCAGGTTCATCACAACAAGGATGGCGGAATACACAATGACGGTGCCCAGAATGAGCGTGTAGTCACGGTTAAGCGCAGACTTCACAAAGAAGTTTCCGATGCCGGGCACAAGGAAGACCTGCTCGATAACGACGGAGCCGGTCACGATGCCTGCAAAGGCCGGGCCAAGATAGCTGACCACAGGAAGCAGCGCGCCCTTGAGCACGTGCTTGGCAAGCACCACGGATTCTTTGAGTCCCTTTGAGCGGGCGGTACGCACATAATCCGAACGCAGCGTTTCCAGCACGCTGGCACGGGTAAGCCGGGAAATAGACGAAAAGTAAGGAAGGGCAAGCGTCATTGCCGGCATGATAAGAGTCTTGAGCCCCTGACGCCCGGTAATCCAGCCGGATGTCGGCAGCCATTTAAGCTTGAGCGCAAACACCAGTACCGCCACCGGTCCAACGACGAAAAGCGGCGTAGAAAGTCCGGCGCTGGCAAAGGACATGGTGGTGTAATCAACCCACGTATTCTGCCGCACGGCGGAAAGCAGTCCGAACAAAATGCCGAAGAAGACGGCAATGGCAAGCGCAGTTACGCCCAGCACAAGAGAATTCGGCATGCTCTGACCAATCAGGTCATTCACCGTAAAGTCCTTGTTCTTGTAGGACGGTCCCAGGTCGCCCCGCAGTATGTCTCCCAGATAGCGCACATACTGCATGGGGAGCGGTTCATCAAGGTGGTATTTATGTTCAATGTTTGCCTGAATTTCCGGCGTCAGCTTGCGCTCGCTGGAAAACGGCCCGCCAGGTGCAAGGCGCACCATAAAAAAACTCAGCGTAACGATGACGAACATCGTCGGTATAAGGCCGAGTATACGATTTACAATAAATTTTCCCATTTTGCAGGCTCCATAACGAGGTGCGGCAGTCAAAGCAATTTTTCCACTGTCTATGCAGCAGAAAAATTACCTGAGCAGCCTTTACGGAATGCTTGCAGCTGCCTCCCCCGCACCTGCACCGGCACACCCAAACGGTGTACCGGCACTCCATTGCTTATTTGCGCTTCAGCCCAACGTAGGGGTGCACGTCCTGCGTGTTGCAGTACCAGCCTTCCCACTTTGAAAGGTCGATAAGATTCTGTGTAACGTAGATGTACATCGGGATGATTGCCGCGTCCTGGTTAAGGGCGATGTCCTCAGCCTTCTCCAGCACTTCCATACGCTCCCTGCCGGGCTGCATGGTTGCAGCCTTAGATACGAGTGCGTCGTATTCAGCGTTGCTGTAGCGGCCGTCGTTGTTGCCGCCGGTCGTGATGAGCAGCTCAAGGAAGTTGGACGGATCCTGATAGTCTCCGACCCAGCCGTTGCGGGCAATCTGGAAGTCGTTTGCCTGGCGCTTGGCAAGGAAGGTTGCCCATTCCATGTTCTCAAGCTCAATGTCAATGCCAAGGTTCTTCTTCCACTGCTGCTGAACCCATTCAGCAATCTTCTTGTGTGATTCGTTGGTATTGTAGATGTATGACATCTTGGGGAAGCCCTTTCCGTCCGGGTAACCGGCTTCGGCAAGCAGCTTCTTTGCATCGGCAACATCATAGGCAGGACCGTCAACCGGGTTGTAGCCTGCCATCTCCGGCACGAATGCGCGGGCAGCAATCTGACCGCCCTTTGTTACCTTGTCAACCAGTTCCTGGCGGTCAAGAGATTCAATCAGTGCACGGCGGACACGCACGTCCTTGAGTACGGGGTCGTTCTTGTTCACTTCAAGATAATAGGTTGCGAGGTTTGCATAAACCTGATAGTCGTCGCGGAGCTTCACTTCGTCCAGCATGTCCGGCGGGAAGCAGTTGGTTGTGTTCCAGTCGATTTCGCCGCTCTTGTACTTGTTGTAGGCGGTCATGGTGTTCTCGATCGGGAGGAAGGTGATGGTCTTGAGGAAGACATTGTCCTTGTTCCAGTACTTGTCGTTCTTTACTACAACAAGCTTTTCCTGCGGAGTCCATTCCTTGAGCGTGAACGGGCCGTTGCCGACGAAATTAGCGGGCTTGATCCAGTCCTTGCCGAATTTCTTGATAGCGTGCATGGGCAGCGGGTCAAATGAATAATGGGTCATCATGTCCACAGCGTAGGGCACGGGACCAACGAGCGTCACTTCAAACGTGTAGTCGTCAATAGCGCGGAGACCAACGGTGCTTGCATCTGCCTTGCCGGCATTGTAAGCTTCGGCACCCTTGATGACGCCAGCCGGCATGTATGCGTAAACAGCAGCAGTCTCAGGAGCCATATAATACAGCCATGAATCAACAAATGTCTGGGCAGTAATCGGGGTACCGTCACTCCAGACGCAGCCCTTGCGCAGGTGGAACACGACTACAGAGCCGTCGCCCGTGCGCTCCCAGCTTTCTGCAACGCCAGGAACAGCATGGCTGTCCTTGGGGTCTGAACCGACAAGTCCTTCAAAAAGTGCCAGATTAATACGGTGCTCCGGCGTACCCTGAATCTGGGTCGGATCAACAGACTGAGGTTCAGAGCCGTTCTCGATAATCATCTCTGCATTTGAACCTGCATTATTTTTTCCACATCCTGCCACAAGCAGCGACAAGGCTGCGGCAGCAGCAACCACAAGTGCTTTTTTCATAAAAGCCTCCATTCTACCTATCTTCATAAAATCGCAGTTTATTGTATAGAATGACGGGGATTTTGCAAAGTATACAAAAGGGGAAATAATAAAAAAAATTACATTTCCTTCGCTAAATTTTTACAAAAGTTTAAGTAAATTTACTGACAATGCAATATTGATTCTACTGATAAAAACGAAAAAAATGAAGCGGCGGCATGCACGGGGGAATCCCCCGGATGCATGAGGAAGTCCCCGCCGTGCAGGTGACGGGGACGAGTTCTATTCGAGGATGGTGATTTCCACGCGGCGGTTTTTTGCCTTGCCTTCCGGCGTGCTGTTGTCCGCAACAGGTTTTGTGCCGCCGCTTCCCCGGCAGATAAACTGTTCCGCCGGGATGCCGCGCTGCACCAGTGCCCGTGCAACTGCCAGCGCACGCTCCTCCGAAAGCCGCCGCTCTCCTTCGGGATTACCGGTGGAGGCGGTGTGTCCTTCCACAAGGAACTGGGAACCGGGCACTTCCTTGAGCGCAGTTGCAACGGCGTCGAGCCGGTGCTGTTCCTCCGGCAGCAGTTCTGCACTGTCCGCCCTGAACTGCAGGTTCCGGATGGTAAGGCGGATGCCGTCCGCCGTGCTGTCCACGCCGATGCCCAGTCCTTCCCCGCTGCCCGCATCCGCGGATGCACCCGTAGCAGTTGCGGCGGTGGATGCGCCGGGTTTGTTCCCCCCGGCAGAAACAGTGCCGGTTCCTGCGGATGCGCTTGCTCCGGCTGATGTGCCGCCAGTTTTTCCGGAAGCCTTGCCGCCTTTGTCTTTCTGCCCGCTCTTTTTACCGCCGGAAGTTTTTCCGCCGCTTGCTTTGCTGCCGGAAGATTTATCGCCGGAATTCTTTCCGCTGGTTGCAGATGCAGCATCTGCGCTGCCCTTCCCCGCCCCGGACTCTGCAGAACCTTTGCTTCCTGCAGCAACGGCACTTCCCCCGCTTTTGCCGCCGGTATTTTTGCCGCTGGCAACGCTGCTTGCGCCGCCAGAACTTTTGTCCCCGGCAGTGTTAGCCCCAGCCGTCCTGTCACCGGAATTCTTTCCGCCGGCATTTTTGCCGCCGGCA
>CADCQA010000047.1 GCA_902803415.1 uncultured Spirochaetaceae bacterium
CCGGCGACCGCGCCCAGCTCCACATAGCCCTTGCTGATGCGCGGCATTGCGCCGGGCAGACCAAGGCAGACCGGGCAGACGCGCGTGTTCGGCATGCCGCCGTACCTGTTTTCGCAGGCGCAGAATGCCTTTGTTTTTGTCAGAAGCTGCGTATGGATTTCGCAGCCGATTACAATTTCCCATTTATCGATAGCCATTCTTGTTCCCCTTCAGCTCAGCCTTTGACCGGGCAGCCGCAGCCCGGATGTTCTTCTTCCCATGCCTGTGCAATCCGCAGGATTTTCTTTTCGCTGAACATCGGCCCGGCAAACTGAATGCCGACCGGCATGCTGTCACTGTGGCCGGTTGCGGCAGCCTTCAGGAATTCGCCGCCGAAGCCCTTGGTAAGGCCGGCCTCCACACCGTCACCGCGGGTGTGCCCTGCAGGAACGGAAAGCGACGGAATGCGCGCAAGGTTCACGAATGTGGTGAACAGGTCGCTCAAGTACATGGAAAGCGGATCGTCAACCTTCTGCCCAAGACGGAATGCCGGAGTCGGGCAGGTGGGGCACAGGATAAGGTCGTAGTTTCCGAAGAGCTGCGCCACTTCACGCTGAATGCGGGCGCGCACGGACATGCCTTTTTTATAGGTGTCGCCGGAGAACTGCTCGGAAAGCACATAGTTTCCGATGATGATACGGCGCTTTACTTCCGGGCCGAAACCGGCGGAACGGGTGTCTACGTAGAGCTGGTCGTAGCCGGCGTTGTTGTCTACGCGCCCGCCGTAGCGGATACCGTCAAAGCGGCTCAGGTTTGAAGCCGCCTCGGAAAGCGCAATGACGTAGTAGGATGCAATCGATGCATCGAGCACGGGCAGGTCAACGGTGTCAATCCGTGCGCCCTTGCTTTCGAACCAGGCACGGGTCTCTGCAAAGACCTTTGCAACGTCCTCGTCCATACCCTTGCTTTCAAGGAACTGCTTGGGCACGGCAATCTTGAGCGCAGCAAGTTCCTGCGCAGAATATGCTTCCAGATTCAGCAGGGACTTGCCTTCCGGCAGGTCTGCAGAAGTGTCGTCGTACATGTCAACGCCGCACATAACGGCCAGCGGACGCGCAATATCGCCGGGCGTGTGCCCGATGATGCCTACCTGGTCCAGGGATGAACCGTAAGCAACCACGCCCCAGCGGCTCAGCACACCATACGTGGGCTTGAGTCCATACACGCCGCAGTAGCTTGCCGGAAGCCTGACGGAGCCGCCGGTTTCCGTACCCAGGCCGAACAGCGCCTGATTTGCGGCAACTGCTGCCGTGGAACCGCCGGACGAACCGCCGGACACATAGTCGCGGTTGATGGGATTGCGGGTAGGCCCGTAGATAGAATATTCCGTGGAAGAACCCATGGCAAATTCGTCCTGGTTGCAGCGGCCGAGCGGCACGGCGCCCGCGTCCAGCAGGCGGTTGATGACCGTTGCATTGTACGGTGCCACATAGCCCTGCAGAATCTTTGACGAGCAGGAAAGCTTTTTGCCGCGCACGGAAATATTGTCCTTGTTCGCAAAGGGAAGGCCGAGCAGGGGCTTCTTTTCAAAAAGGGCGTCCAGGGTTCCCTCGCTGCGGGCGGCGGCAATCTCCTTGTCCGCGGCATCCGCAAGGGCAAGGGCGTCGTCATAGATTTCAAGGAAAGCGTTAAGCGGCAGCCCGGATTTGCGGTCGGCCTCGAACGTGTCTATGGATTCCTGCACCAGCGCCCGGCTGGTAACAGTACCGGCTTTGAGCGCGGCAATTGTTTCGCTGATAGTCTGCATGTCACGCCCCCTCGCCGAGAACCTTCGGCACCTGGAAATAACCGTCAAGGAAGTGCTCGCTCACCTTCTTTACGTCGTGCATTTCAAGACCGGGCACCACCTCGTCCTCGCGGAGCTTCTCCGCTTCCGTGGTGGGATATGCATCATAGGGATTCTCGCTGTCATCATATTTGGAAAGAATGTCAAAGTACCCGACAATCTCGTCAACCTGCTTCTTCAAAGTCGCCATGTCCGTGCTTTCCGGCGACAGGCGTGAGAGGTACAACAATTTCTCTAATGTGTCCTCTGTAACTGTACGTTTCTCGCTCATAAGCACTTACTATACAAGATTTTCAGAAAATATGGAATAGGAGGAGAAAAGTCTGCGGGGGTGGAGCGCCCCCGCCCTTCACCGGTACGGTCAAGACACCACCAAAGCGTTAGCGGGGCTGTACCCCGTGGTACCCCTGCTTTAAAACACTTTCAATTGTGATTTTCACGCACAATCCCGACATATCAGGGGCTTGTGACGGCAGATTTGTACCAGTCCAAGAACGTACGGCCGGAATCGGGGACAACATCGTCCAGCTCGACCCAGCAGTGCTCGCGCGATTCAAGTTCTACATTGACGCTGTCCTTGCAGAAACGCTTGAGGAGCCGGCCGGCTTTGTAGCCCTGCTCGTAAATTCCTTTGTCGTACTTGGAAATCTTCCAGTAAAAGCGGACCGGCAGAATTCCCAGCAGTTCCCGGAAGGTGGGATTGTAATAACCGCTTCCCGAAATCACCGCCTTGAACAGCCCCGGCTCGGCGCAGGCAAGCTTTACCACGAATTCCGCGCCCTGGGAATGCCCAAAGCCGATTATGCACTTACGGTCAATGCATTCATTCCGCAGCAGCAGGTTCTGGATCAGGAGGCTTACATCATGGCAGTCAGAAAAATAATCGCCGCGGGCATACAGGACAAGCACCGCGCATTTTTTGATATTCTGGATTTTGGGGTCAAGGAACATGCGTCCGAATTTTCCGATGGATTCATATTTGGCACAGGAGCCGTGGAAGGTCACGACCATCGGAAGCTTTGCTTCGGTGTTGTGCCTGTCATCCCGGTATTCCGGCGGCAGGTACAGGAAGTACTCGAATCCCGCAATAAGTTTTTCGTAGTACCATACACTGTCCTGGTAACTGGTCTCGGCCCAGTAGTAGTCGGCATCATAGTTCAGGACGAACGGTCTCCGGCTGGAAAGCCTTGCCGCCAGCAGCAGGAACGATGCCAGCAGCAGGATTATCACGATTGCAGGCAAAAAAAACTTTCGTGCGTTCTTCATGTTTGTTATACCTCATAAAGCCGCAGTCCGATGCAGGCAGGGCACCTCTGTTTTCAGCCCGTTACTGGACCGGCCTAATGAATTGGGAAGGAGTTTCAAAACTCATCCGACCTTTGAAAGTCCTTCTAATGTATAAGAAAATCCGCCCCCTTACCAGAAACGGCGTGTCCCTCAACTATGCGTCTGCTGACCACGGAAGCGATACTTTCAATCGCACCGTAGACATAGCTGGCATCCCGGATCTTCCTTTGCAGCTCCTCAATCTTCGGTGACGGGGAAGCCTTGGAATTGTTTTTTTTTGTAATCGGCATTTCTATTACTCCGAAAAAGCATTGACAATGTGGCGCACTGGTTCAAGTCCCGGGACATCCAAAGCTAGAACATCAAACCGTATGTACGCGTAATTATATTGTCGATGATTTTGCAGGTAATATTTAGCTGTTTTAAGAATCTTTTGCTGCTTGGCCGCACCCAGTTCCACGGCCAGCGTATCAATGTCGCCGTGCGGCAGGGACTTCACTTCAACAAAAACGAGCGTTTCGTCCTTGAAGGCAATGATGTCGATTTCCCCGCCGCGCACGCGGAAATTCCGTTCCACGATGGTGTAGCCTTCCGCGCTCAGCCAGGCGGCGGCACGGTCTTCGGCACGCTGCCCCTTTGCATGGCTGGAAAGCTGCTGCTCAGAACTGGACTTCTTCAAAGACATCCATTTTGTCGCCGGAACTGTCCTCAAAGCTCAGGTCTTCGGCCGGAGCCGCAGGAGAAGTATCCTCCAGCAGCTCGCCGTCCGTCCAGAGGAAGGGAATTGCCCAGCGCTTGAGCGCCGCAACATGGTATTTTCTTGCAGCATGATTGGCGGCAAGGAACATGTTCTCACCGTCGTTGAAGTAGACAGGCGCGCTGAACCGCACACCTTCCGTGATGGTTTCGCACGCAATGCGCTGCCGTTTTCCAACCGCACTCATTTCTTATTCTCCCGCTCTATGATGAATGCAAAAATCCGGGCAACCGCTTCCCACGTATGCACGGGAATGCAGGTACCGACATCTTGCAGGGAAAGCACATTTGCAAGGATTTCATCCTCTACGACTGGAACCCCTTTTTCCTCCGCAATCGCCAGCATGCGGCGCGCAAGGTAACCGTGCTCTTTTGCCGTGATAAAAGGAGCTTCCGCATCTTTGGGGTAAGAAAGTGCGACAGCAAGGCTCCGGTTTATGCTTTCTTTCATACTTTTCTGTCATACAGAAACGGAAGCTCTGAATCGCAACAGAGCCCGTCCTGCAAAGCAGAGGTGGAATAGGTTACTGGCACAGACTTGCCTGCATTCATGCCGGAAGCCAGCAAATCTCCGAGCCGCCCTTCCTCCAGATGAATGGCGGAGGTCAAAAGCGGCGGTAGTGTACAGAACCGAACTTCCTTTACCTTGCTTTCTTTATTAAAGTATAACACAAAAAAATAATTTGTCGAGTTTGTTTTGCATTTTATGAGAATTTTTTCAACATTTTTTGTGCGCAGGTTAAGAAGCAGCCGGATGACGCCGTTCAGGGCGACCTTTCCGCCGGAATTCCATTCATACGGAAGGATAATCCAGTGGTGCTCCGCGTCCAGCGAAAGATGATTTACCAGCGTAAGCAGCCCGGCTTCGTGCCCGAATGCCCCGCTTCCGGCAAAGAGCGGAAGCAGCGCCTCCCCTTCCCCGCCGCCGTCCGGCTCCGGCGCGCTGTCCTGCGGCTGTTCCCCGGCCGAAGCCCCGCCACCCGCAAGGGCAAGCAGCTCCTGCACTGCGGATTCAGTGGGAGCGATGCCTTTTTCCAGCAGCAGGGCAGCGGCTTCGGCGGCCTCGCGTTCCCTGCCGGGGAAGCGCAGTGCCATGCGGCGGGCGCGATCCATAAGTGCCCGGTCTACGCGAAAGCCGCCCTGCTGTAAAAACTGCAGGAGCTTTACGCTTACAGCGTCGGGGGCAAGGCCTTCCGCCGCAAGCAGAGCGGCAAGCATGGCATCAGGGCTGCTGCCCGCCCCCGCCAGCGCAGGGGATTCCTGCTGCACGGCGGCGGCGGATGTTTCGGGTACAAGGAGCACCCGGCCGTCCCGCACGGACACACTGGCACGGAAGGTGCTTCCCGGTTCCAGCGGCAGCCTGCTTGCAACAGAAATCCTGCTGCCGCCCGCCGACACCAGGTACTGGCCGCCGCCGTTATCCGCAAGTACGCGCACAAACACAGAAGCGCCCCCGCGCAGCACGTTTCCCGCGGACTGCACAGGGGCAATATTCTGAGTCTGAATAAACTGTATACTGTTCTCAGCCATAGAAGGCAGCAGAAAGATGAAAAAAACGGTTCCGGAACTCCGGCAGGGAGCCCCGGAAAAAGCGCTTGGGCATCTCGAAAAAGTCACTTCCGCAGCTTTTTCAAGATGCCTGCGAGTTTTAAGCCGCTATAATAGCGCGACTTAAAACATCGCATTTTCAAAGTTGCCTCGAAAAACTGAAGTTTTCCGAGGCTCCCGCTTATTTCTTCTTCTTGCTCTTGTTTGCTGCGGCTTCAGCAGCGGTCTCGGCCTTGATTTCAGCCTTGAGTGCCTGTTCGCGGGCAGCGGCGGCATCGTCAGCAGCCTTGTTTGCAGCAGCGACCTCAGCAGCAACACCAAGCAGCTCCTTGATCTTTGCAGCCTTGCCAACCTTTCCGCGGATGTAGTACAGCTTTGCGCGGCGAACCTTACCGGGGCGCACAACTTCAACCTTGATAACGCGGGGGCTGTTCACCGGGAACACGCGCTCAACACCAACGCCGTAGCTCATCTTGCGCACGGTAAAGGTCTTGCGGATACCGGAATTCTTCATGCAGATAACCAGACCCTCAAAAATCTGGATACGCTTTGTCTTTCCTTCGATAATTTCGAAAAAGACCTTCACGGTGTCGCCGATCTTGAAGTTCTCGGCAGCTTCTTTCTTCTGTCTCTCTTCAATGGTTCTGATAATATCCATTTTCTATTGCTCCTGTGAATTACAGCCAGCATCCTGCTCTTTGCGGCGCCTTGCAGCGTCCTGTCGCTTGAGCCGTTCCTGCACGGAACGCAGCTGCCTGCTCTGCTTACGGTTGTTTTTATAGTTCACAAAGCCCGCAAGCTCGTCGATCATTTTTTCGGCTTCATCTGAAAGAGTACCCGTCAGCCGCGCCTGCTGAACCAAGTCTGGTCGGTTCTTCAGCGTCTTCTGCAGGCTCTTCATAAGCCGCCACTTCCGGATTTCTTCGTGGTTGCCGCCGGTCAAAACCGCCGGCACTTCCATGCCCTTGTACACGCCCGGCCGCGTATACTGAGGATATTCCAGAAGCCCGCCGGAAAAACTTTCCTCGTCCAGAGATTCTTCCGTGATGACATCCTGCACCAGGCGGTACACGCTGTCAATGATGACCGTCGCTGCGACTTCACCGCTTGACATAACGTAATCCCCGATGGAGATTTCTTCATCAACGTACAAATCAATTATCCGCTGGTCGATACCTTCGTAGCGTCCGCAGATAAGGACAAGCTCATCCATCCGGCTCAACTGGCGCGCCTTTTGCTGGGTAAAAGTCCTGCCGCCCGGCGTCACATAAATCACATGCTTCGTCCTGCGGTATGCCTCTACGCTGTCCAGCGCACGCCCAAGGGGTTCCGGCATCAAAAGCTGCCCGGCTCCCCCGCCGTACGGAGCGTCGTCACAAGTCTTGTGTCTATCAAAGGCAAAATCCCTGATATTCACCAAATCGTAGGCAATAATTCCCCGTTCAACCGCCTTTGCCATGATCGAACTTTCAAAAAAAGCACGCGGTATCTCAGGAAACAAGGTCAGCACAGTAAATTTCATGGAATTACTCCAGAATCCAGAGGTGCATCAGCTGCATACGCTGTTTCTCCACGTCAACCGTCCCGAAAAATTCCTTGTTAAAGGGAACAAAAACCTTGCGGCACATGCCCTTCTTGTTTTTCTTGACGTTCTCCGGAAGAAGCCTGCAGCTCTCGGACAGCAAAATCTCAACGAGATAGCCTGATCCGCCTTCCATTACGTTTGTGACTGTTCCAACCACATCTTCACCAGATGCGGCCGGTGCGGAATTACCCGCCGTCCCGTCTTCATACCATACCGAGCATCCTTTCAGATCCTCGATGTACCACTCACCCGGCTGCAGCTGGTGCGCGTATCTGCGGGGAACTACGATCTGCCACCTGTTGTATTTTGCAGCTTCTTCAGGTGTGCTTATTCCCGCAAGCTTCATGTACAGAATACCGGACGCCTCTCTTGTCTCTTCCACAGGGAAAAGCTTTGATGACGTTCCGTCTGTCAAAGTGACTTCCTCCATATCCGCAAAATGCGCATACTCGCCGGAAGTACTCTCCACTTTAAACTCGCCCGTTATCCCGTGCGGACCACGGACAATCCCCACTACGAACTGCTCTGTCATCAGTCCAGAATTTCAAGGCTGTAACGCTTGCCGTCTTTGCTGGCATACGCGCTTAAAACAGTACGCAAAGCCTTTGCAATCCGACCGTATTTGCCAATGACCTTGCCGATATCCCCCTGGGATACGCTTAGCCGCAGAACAGGTCCGCGCTCACCTTCGCTTTCTGTCACAGAGACTGCATTGGGATCATCGACCAATGATTTTGCAATGTATTCAATCAGGTCTTTTTCCATTCCCTCTTGCTCCTCTGCAAATTATTTGGTGATCGCCTTCCCTGTAACAGATAAACCCTTTGAGTTGAAGATTTTCTTCACGATCGGGGTCGGCTGTGCACCGACACTCAGCCAGTACTTTGCGCGATCCTCATTGAAGAGAATCTGAGAACCTTCAGCAGCAATCGGATGATACTGACCGATTTCTTCAACAGTCGTTCCATCGCGCGGCTTGCGGGCATCCTGCACTACGATGCGGTAGTCAGGGCGCTTCTTTGTACCAAACTTCTTAAGTCTGATTTTAACCACTTGGTTTTCCTCCACGGATATAGTTATCCACACTACACATAGTGTGAGCACGTATCATACTATAAAACAGTGAATTAGTCAATGAAATTCCCGCCCCGCAGCGCTATTTTGTTGCGCCTGCGGCAGCGGTATTGAAGCGGTGCAGGAAGGCACGGGTGCGTTCTTCGCGCGGATTGTCTATTACGTCGTGCGGAGCACCCTGCTCCACGATGACGCCGCCGTCCATGAACAGCACCTTGTCACTGATGTCGCGCGCAAAGGCCATCTCGTGCGTGACCACCACCATGGTCATGTTCTCTTCCGCAAGGCCACGGATGACGGAAAGGATTTCGCCGGTCAGCTCCGGATCGAGCGCCGAAGTCGGTTCGTCAAAGAAAAGCACTTCCGGGCGGAGCGCAAGTGCACGGGCAATGCTGACCCGCTGCTGCTGCCCGCCGGACAGCTGACAGGGATAGGCAAAGGCCTTGCTTTCCAGCCCCATCTTGGCCAGCAGTTCCATTGCAACGGCTTCTGATTCGGCGCGGCTTTTGCCCAGCACCGCGCGCTGTGCCTCCGTAATGTTGCGGAGCACGGAAAAGTGGGGAAACAGATTGAAGTTCTGGAAGACCAGCCCCACGTTCAGGGCAATGCTGCGCAGCTCCGCCTTGGGAGCATATACGCCGTCCTTTACCATGCTGCGGCCGCACACGGAAACAGAGCCGCCGCTCACGCGCTCCAGCTGGCACACGCAGCGCAGCAGGGTCGACTTGCCGCTGCCGCTCGGTCCGATGATGCCGAGCACTTCGCCCCGGTGCACGGAAAACGATATGTCTTTGAGTACGGAAAGCTCCCCGAATTCCTTGCGGAGCGCAGTAACGCTGAGGATTTCATCTGTAGTAGTCAAGTTTTTTCTCCACTGTGGAAAAGAACACGGACACGCACCAGTTCATGATAAAATAGAAGACACCGGCAATGAACAGCGGCAGCACGCTTACCAGGCGGCCGCTCTGCGTCTGGGCCACGTGGAACAGCTCCGCCACGCCGAGCACCTGCACCAGGGCAGTGTCCTTTACCAGCGTGATGACCTCATTGCCCATCGCGGGGATAATGCGCTTGACGACCTGCGGCAGCACAATGCGCAGGAAGGTCTGGCTGCGCGTAAAACCGAGCATTTTTGCCGCCTCGTACTGTCCCACGGGAATTGCCTGTATGCCGCCGCGGTAAATCTCCGCGAAGTATGCCGCATAGTTGATGACCATGGCGACGATGGC
>CADCQA010000048.1 GCA_902803415.1 uncultured Spirochaetaceae bacterium
AAACGCCAGCAGCTGGGACTTTTCCGCGACGAATCAAATGCCGCAGCCCTTATCTCGCGCCTGGAAAAGAAGGGCTTTAACGCTTACAGCTATCCAGACAAGCGTTCGTCCGGCACCGTCTACTATGTTGTCGTTGTGGATGATGACAGTGCCGGCTCCGTGGGGCACCGGCTCCGCGAATCCGGCTTTGAATGCTACCCGGTGGGGGAGTAGGGCCGGGCTCTGGGCAACGGATTGTTGCCCGTTTTGCTGGAAGTGCATTTTTTGTCTCGTGCTGAATGTCTGGCCCCTTGTGCCGGAGCTCTTGCAAAAGATGCCGGAAACATGGACAATGGGGACATGAACCAGAACTCTTCAGTGTCCTGCGCGGGACGTATGTCTTCCTTCTTTAGGGATGAATGCATTGCTTTTTTTGCTGCCTGGATGGCGGCGCTTGTAATCTGCGGGGCAGAAATCACGGTGATTGCCGGCTATGGCAGCGGCTATGATGCCTTTTTCATTGTGTTTGCTGTCCTTGTCCTTGCGCTGTGGACGCTGCTTTTTGTCCTTTCCCTGCGGCAGGTGCGGGGTCTGTATTCCCGGAAATCACTTTTTGGCATTGCCGTGTTCCTGCTGATTATAGCGTTCTTTTTGTTACAGGTACGGAGCGGCATTGATTTCGATGGAGAACGGCTGTCGCTCGACCCGCTCCGTGAACTTGCCGAAGGAACGGGCTGGACTGATGACCTGTATTTCTCTTCGCTGGCCTCAAGCTATGCATACTACGGCAAAGTTTCGCCCCTGCTGAACGGGGTGAACGCAATCCGCTACCATGCGGCAGCCTACTGCTTTCTGAGCCTGTTTACAAAGTTTTTTAATGTTCCCGCTTTCCTTGTCTTCCGCTACACGTATCCGGTGCTTTTCCTGCCGCTGTACATCGGGATGCTGGTTTCCTGCGCTGCTGCTGCAAAGCGCCGTTTCTGCGGCGGAAAGCAGCTTTCGTTCTATGATATCGTGGCTGTCGGTGCCTGTATGGCGGGCGTGCTCCCCGCGGCAATGCTGAAGCCTGCCCGGATCTGGAAATACGTGCTCCCGGATTCTGCATCCTGCTGCGCCTCCATTATTCTGGCGCTCCTTTACCTGCGCCTTATTCTGGAGCAGGATCCCGCCCGTATGTCAAAGCTCCGGGCAAATCTGCTGCTCTATGTTGTGACGCCGATTGCCATTCTTGCCTGCAGCATGACAAAGATTTCCACGGGCTTTCTGCTTGCCGGCGGCGCCTGCTGGTATTTGTTCCGCAAAAATGCAAAATCGCTTCGCTACTGGATTTCGATGGGGCTGTTCATTGCAGCGTTTTTCCTGCTGTACTATTACGTGATGGGTTCCTCTGCTTCCATGCTGCGCGGGAATTCCCCGATTGTCATCACAAATGACGGAACCCGCGTGCAGGGGGGCAATTTCGGCTTGTTCTGCTTTGTGCATGACTATGTTGCGGCTGGCTGCGGTTTTGCGCACTATGCCATCCTTGGCTTTTTTGCCTTTGCGGTGCTTGTCTGCACGGTTGACTTCAGGAAAATTTCGCTCCGCCATATTTTTGCGGAACCGCAGTATATTGTGCAGGAGCTGCTCGTGGTGGTTTACCTGCTGGGCGTGCTGCCGGGCGTGTTCATGCGCATTGTCGGCGGCAGCGCCATGTGCTTTTCCTTTGCGCAGGAAATCCCCGCGCTCATTGCGTTTGTCGGCTTCGGCATTCCGGAACGCATTGTCAGCTGCTTCCGGGAACGGTCGCGGATGCCTGCGGTGTACGGTGCACTTGCCGCCATGCTGATTGTCATGGCCGGAAATGCTCATGTAGGGGGCGTGCTGAAAGGTATTGCCTTCCAGCGCATTCATGGCAGTTCCGTGAAGAGCGAGCATTTTGTTGCCGACGTAAAGGCGCAGCTGAAATCTGGGCGGCCGGTAGCGGCGCTTGCTTCGGTGTGGCGTACATTCTGGGCACGCAGCTGCTATGCAGACGGAACCCTGTACCAGAACATCCTTGCCGTCAACCGCCTGACTGCGGGGCAGCAGCAGGACTGGGCAATGTACATCGACAGCGATGCGGAGCTGTGGGCTACCTATCCGTTTGACGGGCGCTTCCCCGTGCGGGTGTATCCGGCCATGACCGGCCTGCCGCTTCTGGATGTGCTGTATAACAAGGGCGTGCCGGGGCAGGGCGTTTTCGTCTACAATTCCGGTGACCAGCTGTACCGGGAAAATCAGTCTTTCTATGACGGAGATGCATTTTGCGATAAGCGCACTTTCCCCGAAGTTGTCGAGAATGCCCGTGCGCTGGGCTACAGGCACCTGATACGCATGCACGGCACCACCTTCGACGTTATTGATTTGTAACAGGACGCAGCAGGGGGCGTATTTTTTTCATGCAGCCTCCCCCTGGTGCGGGGCTGTTCCCTCCGCGCTATGTATGGTATACTGAATCTGTCTATGCGTAGTATTATTTCGTGGAATGTGAACGGCATTCGTGCCGTGGAAAAGAAAGGCTTTGTGGAATGGCTGCTGGGCAGCGGGGCAGATGTGGTGTGCATACAGGAAACAAAGGCGAATCCGGCCCAGCTTTCAGAACAGCTGCTCTCCCCGCAGGGCGGCGGAACTGCATACAAATCCTTCTGGTCGTCGGCGCAGAAGGCCGGGTATTCCGGCACCGCCATCTATTCAAAGGACGAGCCTGACCGGGTCAGCACGATGGGCGTGGAAGCCTTCGATGCTGAAGGCCGCGTGTGTACGGCGTACTACGGCACGCTTGCGGTCATCAGCGCATATTTCCCCAACAGCCAGGACGGCGGCAAGCGGCTGGATTACAAGCTTGCCTTCTGCGATGCAATGTTCGGCTACTGCCGCAGCCTTGTGGCAGACGGCTATAATATCGTGCTCTGCGGCGACTACAACATTGCGCACAAGCCCATAGACCTTGCAAATCCTGCCGCCAACGAAGGAAACGCAGGCTACCTGCCGGAGGAACGTGCCTGGATGGATTCCTTTACAGCCGGCGGTTTTACGGACACATTCCGCCGTTTCTGCCAGGAACCGGCGCAGTATACATGGTGGAGCTACCGCACGCGCGCACGGGAGCGGAACATCGGGTGGCGCATCGACTACCAGTGCGTAAACGATGCCTTTGCCGCATCCGTGCAGTCATCGGAAATCCTTTCCGGCGTAACGGGCAGCGACCACTGCCCCATACGGCTGGTGCTCGCGTAGCCGCGTTTCAGGGAGGTCCTTCATGGAAATACGGGAACTTGGTGCGGAGGACATACCGTCTCTCCTCAAGCTCTATGCTCAGCTTGATCCGCATGATGAAAATCTGTCTCCTGAGCAGTCCCTTGCCATCTGGAAGGAAGACATCGAAGGCAACCGGAACATCCGCTATTTCGGCGCGGTGGAAGACGGCAAGGTCGTCTCTACCTGCTACTGTGTCATCATTCCCAACCTTACCAAAGGCGGCCGCCCGCTCTGTTTTGTGGAAAATGTCGTTACGGACAGTGAGTTCCGGCAGCGGGGCCTTGCCGCCAAAGTGCTTGATAAAGCCGTTGCCTTTGCCAGGGAGCACAACTGCTACAAGGTAATCCTGCAGAGCGGAAGTGCCCGGACTGATGCCCACCGCTTCTATGAGCACTTCGGCTTTAACGGCAGCTCCAAGAAAGCCTTCGACATGCGTTTGGAAGCGGACGGCGCCCCTGTATAAAGCGCAGCGTGAACAGAGCATGGCGGCCCTGACCGCCCGGCAATCCGTTGCCGCTGGGAGCGCACGTTCCTTTCCGCTTGCATGTTCCTGCAGCTAGAAAAAAAAATGCTTTTGCCGTATACTGGTGCCAGATATGGAAGCTCAAGAATTGAACCAGGCGGACGCGGAAGGGCAGGAACAGCCTCCCGTCGGCCCTAAAACGGCGGTGGTCTCCATCGTCGGGCGCCCTTCCGTGGGCAAATCAACGTTTCTGAACACGGCGAGCGGCGAGAAGATAAGCATTGTCTCTGCCGTGCCGCAGACGACGCGCAATGCCATCCGCGGTATTGTGAATACATCCTTCGGGCAGCTGGTCTTCATCGACACGCCGGGCCTGCATGAAAGCGAAAAAAAACTGAACCTGCGGCTTTCCCGCATTGCCTCGGAGCAGATGCACGAAAGCGACGCCATCCTGTACCTCATCGATGCTACCCGCGAATGCGGCGAGGAGGAAGCGCTGATTGCAGACATGCTCGCTCCGTATGCGGACAAGCTGGTCATCGCCGTCAACAAGACAGAGGATATGCGTGCCAAACCTGCCGCCTCTCGTGCATTTATTGCAGAGAAATTTCCTTCGCTGCCCTCCGGGCGCATCGTGGAGATGAGCGCAAAGGCTGACCACAACGTGAACGATGTGCTCAAGGCGCTCTATGAGCTTGCGCCCGTCGCACCGCATCTGTATCCGGAAGAATATTACACCGACCAGGAAGTGGATTTCCGCATCGCAGAAATTATCCGCGAGCAGGCGATGAACCGGCTGGAACAGGAAATGCCGCATGCCATCTACGTCAAGATTGACGACATGAAGATGGTAAAGCCTAACCTGATGAAGGTGCGTGCTGCAATCTGCGTGGAACGCGACAGCCAGAAAGGCATTGTCATCGGCAAAGGTGCATCCATGATAAAGGATATCCGCGTGGAATCAATGAAGGCGTGCCGCCGCATCTTTGATTACCGCGTGGACATTGACCTTCAGGTAAAAGTTGACAAGAACTGGCGGCAGAAAGACGCGGTGCTCGACCGCATTACAAAGTAAACCGCTGCCTGTGGTGAGGATGTGCAATGGGTGCTGATTTCAGAAAATTCCTGCGGGAAAAAAAGAAGCGGGCGGTGCTCTATGTAACCGTCTGCGTGTGCGCTGTGCTGGTTGCCGCAGAAGTCTGCTGTGCCGCGCTCTTCCTGCGTGCTGTGCCGCTTGCCGCAGTGCTTGTGTCAAACGCGCTGACCGTGGCGCTCATGCTGCCCGTGATCCGCTGCCTTGCGGTACTGTACGACAGCCTGGTTTCCGAGCATGATGAACATGCCCGTGCCACTGCCGCAGAGGCACGGCGCGAGGCAGAAGAAAAAGACCGCCTGATTGCCGGACTGCAGCAGGAAAACCTGAAGCTGCACGGCCGCCTTGAAGTGCGTTCCCAGCTGGACGCGGCACAGGCCGGCATTCACTTTGTGTTCAAGCTGGAAACCATGGAGTTCCTGAAGAAGGGCTACGTGGTCAGGAAAGAGCCGCTGATTCCCCTGCCGCCGGCCGGCATGAGTTCCCGCCTGAAGGAGCTGCTCCCAGCCCCGTTCAGCCGTGATGACGACAAGGAAATCCTCTTCATCCGCAAATTCTATTACAAGGCTGCAATCGGCATTGATTTTGCTTCCATAAAATACTGCGTGCAGGGAGACAAGTACCTGTTCATCGGCGTGCAGTTCAAGAAACTCCACGACCTGACCAGCGAGTGTCAGCCGGAAGAAGGCGACATCAACCTGTGCGAGGTGCGCCGCCTGGGGAAGGAACGCGTGCACGTCAGCGCTTCCGAACGGGATGCCGCCGCCCGCGCAGCTTTTGAGCAGGTTCAGGGCGAAGAGATAAAGCGGATGCTTGACGAAGATGTGGCAGAAAAGTGCCGCCAGTACACAAAGGTTTTCCGCAGCAGCCTGCAGAGCCGCTACGAGTACATCACCTTTGCCGACGAGGCTGACGGGCAGGAGCTGCATCCCCTGAACGCCCCCGCCGACCCGGACGTTGCCGGCATTGCCGCCACCATGCTTATGCTTGCAACCGTCATCCAGGAAACCCGCAGCATCGACAACGAGCAGCCCCAGGAACCCGCCCCGCTTGCTCCCGCTGCAGACGCGTAATAGACCTGTTCTGAAACTGAAGTTTCCGAACAGGTTTAATGTTTCCGCTGCCGCCCTTGATTAGTTTGCAAATATGCGTAATACTGGCAGCATGGAAACACGTAGTATTTTTGGGAATCTTTCCCCCATTGACCACAGATATGCACTGTCGGAGGCCGGTGTTTTCGCCGGTCTTTCAAAATACATCTCGGAAGAGGCCAGCATCCGCAGCTGCGCAAAATGCGAGGCGGCGCTTGTAAAAGCCCACCTGAAGCTCCGCGGGCAGCTGACAGACGGGATGGCGGCTGCACTTGACCGCATTGCCGACGAAATCGACCCCGAAGAAGTTTACAAGGAAGAAGAGAAGACCCGGCACAACATCCGCGCACTGGTGAATGTCCTGAAGACAAAAGTTCCCGCGGACGTAGGGCCGCTCGTGCATCTGGGTGCCACCAGCGTGGATATTCTTGACACTGCGCTTTCCTGCCGCATGCGCGACGTTACGCAGCAGGTGGTGCTGCCGGAGCTTATTGCGCTGGAAAAGGCGCTGTGCACCATCGCCGGGCGCGAGGCAGAGACGCCGCAGGTGGGCCGCACCCACGGGCAGCATGCCGTGCCGATTACCTTCGGCTGGTCTATCGCGGAATTTGTGAGCCGCCTGGGCAAGTCCATCCTGCGCATTGACGAGCTGAGCCGCCAGCTGAAGGGCAAGCTTGCGGGACCGGTCGGTTCGTACAACGGCCCCAGCATGATTGTGAAGGATCCTGAGGAGCTGGAGCGCACCTACGTTGAGTTCCTGGGGCTGGAGCCGAGCGAGTATTCCAACCAGCTGGTGGAACCGGAGTACCTGCTGCGCCTGCTGCTGGAGATGAACGTTGCCTTCGGCATCATTGCGAACCTTGCAGATGACCTCCGCAACCTGCAGCGCAGCGAAATCGGCGAGGTCTTTGAATATTTCTCTGCTACGCAGGTGGGCTCTTCCACCATGCCGCAGAAGCGCAATCCGTGGAACAGCGAGCACGTAAAATCCCTGTGGAAGGCAATGTGTCCGCGCGTCATGACGTTCTACATGGACCAGATTTCCGAACATCAGCGCGACCTGACCAACAGCGCCAGCCAGCGTTTCATTGCAGATTATGTTGCGGGCTTTGTAATGGCAGTGTCCCGCATGAAGAGCGTGGTTTCCGGCCTGCAGGCAGACCGCGAGAGCATGGCACGCAACCTGGAGCAGGCCGGCGGCAAGGTAAAGGGCGGGGTACTCGCAGAACCCGCGTACATCCTGCTGGGCGAAGCCGGCGTGAACGACGGACACGAAGTCATCCGCAAGATTACGCTTGAAGCCGAGCAGACGGGCAAGACCTTCTTCGAAGTGCTCAAGACGCATGAAGAGGCATACGCAAAAATCACCGCGCAGCTGGAAAAGCTTGGCGTGGAGAATCCCGAAAGCTTCTTTGAGCACCCTGCGAACTACCACGGACTTGCTGACGTAAAGTCCCGCCGCCTTGCGCAGAAATATGCCGCCCTTATGGACGGAATTGCCGGAAAGTAGCGGTACGGAGGAATACGCGTTTCTATGGCACGGGCGAATACAGTTTATACCGCGGCCCTGGTGGGGTGCGGGCGCATCGGCTACACCCTTGGGCTGGACCGGAGGCGTGAGCAGCCCGCAAGCCATACCATGGCGTTTAATGCGAATCCCCGTATTTCCCTGGTGGCAGGCTGCGACAGGGATTTTTCCAACCTGCAGGCGTGGCACGAGGCAAACCGCAAGGCGAGCATCTACCACGACAGTGCCGACCTCTATGCACGCCTCCGTACGGATATCATAACGGTGGCGGTGAACGAGGAGGCGCACAAGCGGGAGGCGCTTGCTGCCATTAACGCCGGGCCGAAACTCGTCATCCTGGAAAAACCCGTGGCGCTCAATTCCGCAGAGGCGCTGCTCATCCAGGGTGCTGCGGAAAACCACGGTGTTCCTGTGCTGGTGAACCACGAGCGGCGTTTTGCCGCAGACTACATTGCTGCAAAGGAATGGATGGCGCAGATCGGCGGGCTGCAGTCGGTGTCGGCATCGCTGTATTCCGGCATGGCTGTGTATGACCCCGCGGAGGAAGCTTCCGGGGCGTACAGCCTTATCCATGACGGTACGCATCTGGTAGATGCGGTGCTGTTCTTTCTGGAAAAGGACGGGGAACCGTCCGGCACGGAATACCGGGACATACCGGCTGTGCAGGCCAGTTCCGTGCGGGATAGCGCCGCTCCGGGGACACGCCGCTCCGGGCTGCTGGGTGCCGCGCTGCGCTTTAAGGAACCGGCGTTTTCTCCGCCGCCTGTGCCGCAGGAAAAACGGCTGGTGAGTACGCTGCTCCACGATCCTGTGCTCAGCGCGGTGCTGCGGGACGAAAAAGGCTGCGTGCGGCAGCTGAGCGCGCATTATTCGCTTCCGTCCTGCCCCGATGTGACCATCAATTTCAGCGGGCGTTCCCGCTACTTTGGCTTTGAAATCACCATCACCGGCACGGAAGGACGCATCTGCATCGGGAACGGCTGCTTTAAATGTTACCGCAGCGGCGCATCGCCCCTCTATTCCGGTTTCAGTTCCCTGCTGCGCGACAAAAACGTGCGCCCTCCGCGGAAAACGCTCTTTTTGTCCAACATGGTGCAGAATGCCGTCGATTTCCTTGATGGTACGGCACCCCTCCGCTCAACGCTTCAGAACGGAATCAACGCCCTCGTTATTCTGGAAGAGATAAAAGCCGCCCTCCTGCGGACTTCCGCGTAATAGACCTGTTCTGAAACTGAAGTTTCCGAACAGGTTTAATGCATTACCCCCTCTATTGACGATTCTTTTACATTCTTCTATTATATAAGCTATATAAATACGCTTCTGAAGCGCCTGCCTTTCAGAACCGCATAGAGTTTTGTTTGGAGCATTTGTATAGATGAAAAAATTATTGCTATGTGCACTTACAGCAATGCTTGCGCTGTCTGCGGCAGTGTCCCAGACCGTCCAGACGGCCAGCGAATTTTTTAAGGCAGTAAGTGATTTTTACGGAACGATAAAAGATTACGAGGCAAACGTTAACATAAATATGGGCAAGTCCGGCTCCATGAGCGGCAAGGTGAGCTTTAAGCGCCCGGAAATGCTGCGCATCGACTGCACCGTGCCCGCCGAACAGGTCATCCTTTTTAACGGAGAGAC
>CADCQA010000049.1 GCA_902803415.1 uncultured Spirochaetaceae bacterium
AAAAAAAATCAACACGTGTTGCAAAATTTGCTTGCTTTTCCGCTGGAATTGTCCTACACTTGGAGCTATGGGAAACAAGATTTTTTTGAATGATGGATGGGGCTTTTCCCCCGTCTTTGCAGACGATATGATTGCTCCGGAATTCCAGGGTAAGCTGGAGCCGGTGCGCCTTCCGCATTCGGTGGCGGTAACGCCGTTCAACAGCTTTGACACTGCGCGCTACGAAAAGCTGAGCCTGTACCGCAAGGAATTTGTTACTGAGCCTGCATGGTCGGGGAAGCGTGTCCTGGTGATTTTTGAAGGGGCTGCGCACCGCAGCGAAGTTTTCCTGAACGGGCAGCTGCTTGCAAGCCATGACTGCGGCTACACGGCATTCACTGTTGACCTGACGGAGCATCTGGCGGGCATGATGCACAAGAACGTGCTTGCCGTAAAGCTTGACAGCCGCGAAAGCCTTGACCAGCCGCCGTTCGGTTTCGTCATTGACTACATGACGTACGGCGGCATTTACCGCGACGTGTACCTTGAGGTGAAGAATCCTGTGTACCTGCAGGACATTTTTGTAAAGACGCGCGGCAATCATTTTGAATCAGAGATAGTGCTCAATACTGCGGACATACCGGAAGGCTGCACCGTGCACCAGACGGTCGTGCGCGCGGGCGGTGACGGGGAGGCTTCCGCGGAAATTGAGGCGGGCGTGCCGGGGGCAAAAATTCTGACTGCTGCAGATGCAAGCCCGGTGGAGCAGTGGAGCCTGGAGAAACCCGTGCTGTACAACGCGGTGACTGAGCTGCGCTCTGCGGACGGCACGGTGCTGGACACAAAGACGGTGCGCTTCGGCTTCCGCGACATCCGCTTTGATGAGAGCGGCTTCTACCTGAACGGTACAAAAATCAAGATCCGCGGACTGAACCGCCACCAGAGCTGGCCCTACGTGGGCTATGCCATGCCCCGGAACATGCAGCGCGACGACGCGGACATCCTGAAGTATGAGCTGGGACTGAACGAGGTTCGCACTTCTCATTATCCGCAGAGCCAGTATTTCGTTGACCGCTGTGACGAAATCGGGCTGCTTGTGTTTACGGAAATCCCCGGCTGGCAGCATATCGGCGGGGCGGAGTGGAAGGACAAGGCGGTGCAGAATGTGCGCGACATGGTGATGCAGTACCGCAACCATCCGTCCGTGTTCCTGTGGGGCGTGCGCATAAACGAAAGTCCCGACGACGATGAGTTCTACGAGCGCACGAATGCCGCTGCACGGGAGCTTGACCCCACGCGTCCCACCGGCGGCGTACGCTGCATCAAGAAGAGCCGTCTGCTGGAAGACGTATACACTTACAACGACTTCAGCCATTACGGCCCCAATTACGGGCTTGCACACAAGAAGGACGTAACGGACACGCACGGCGGCTACATGGTCACTGAGTACAACGGTCACATGTTCCCCACCAAGTCCTTTGACAGCGAGTCGCACCGCACGGAACATGCCGTCCGCCACGCGAATGTGCTTGAGGCTGCCGCCGCGCTGCCGGAGCTTTCCGGTGCAAGCGGCTGGTGTGCATTTGACTACAACACGCACCGGGACTTCGGCAGCGGTGACAAAATCTGCTACCACGGTGTTATGGATATGTTCCGCAATCCCAAGCTTGCTGCTGCCGTCTACCGCAGCCAGGGCGCACCGGAAGTTGTGGGCGATGTGCTTGAAGTTTCTTCCGGCATGGATATCGGCGAATACCCGGCGGGGGCGGTGGGCGACGTGTGGCTGTTTACCAATGCGGATACGGTGCGCTTTTCCGTGAACGGCATTCCCATCAAGGAATTCAGCCCCAAGGATTCTCCGTATGCGCACCTTGCCCATCCTCCCATCCTTGTGGACGACTACATCGGGCACCGCCTTGTGGATGAGGACGGCATCTCCGAGGGAAAATCCGAGGCGGTCAAGCGGCTGCTTATGGCAATCCGTACCTATGGCACCAACCTTAAGCTGCTGCCTGCAAAGTACAAGTGCTCCGCATTCCTGCTCATGCTGCAGCGCGTGGCGGACGAAAAGGAGCTGACGCGGCTCTACGGCAAGTACATCGGCAACTGGGGCGGTTCCGCCATCACCTATAAGTTTGAGGCGGTGCGGGACGGCAAGGTCGTGAAGACGGTTATCAGGACGCCCTGCACGGAGGCAAAGCTGCAGGCTGTTACTACGCGGACTGAGCTGGTGGAGGAAGGTTCCTATGATGTTGCCAGTGTCCAGCTGCGTGCGGTCGATGCTTCCGGCAACGTACAGCCTTACTGCCAGGAAGCCGTGACGTTCCGCACCAAGGGAGCCATAGAGCTGGTCGGGCCGGATGCCGTGTCCCTGAAGGGCGGCATGGCGGGCACTTACGTGCGCAGCACCGGGAAAGGCGGTGCCGGCACGCTTATCGTCCGTGACTGGACTGGTGCCGAGATGGAGCTTAGCTTTACCGTGCGCGTATAATGCCGGGCGGCAGTGCGGCTCTGTGTGCTGCCTGCTGCCCCCTGTTGTTGTTAAGCGCAGCCGTACGGCACTGTCTGTTCGTGCGGACATAAAAAAAGCGCGTCTTGTTCCCTCTGCTGGGCAGGACGCGCTTTTTTGTATGGAGCTGCTGTGTGCTCAGCTTTCTTTGCCGGGATTTGCCCTGAACCAGCCTTCCCACGCTTCTTCCACGGCGGCACAGTAGCTGCGCTTCTGTTCGTCCGTGATGAAGGCCGTGTTAAAGCCGTTGAGCACAACCTGCTTTATGTCCTGCAGGGAGAATCCCAGCTTGGAGTACAGGTTCCAGTATTCATCAATAAGGGAAACCTTGAAGAACACAGGGTCATCCGTGTTTATCGTGATGGGGATGCCTGCATCATAGAGCTGCTTGGCGGGGTGCTCCTCCAGGCGCTTGACGTATTTTTGGGTAAAGGTGTTGCTTGTGGGGCAGACTTCCAGCGGGAAGCGGCGTTCGGCAAGCTCTTTCATGAAGGCTTCGTCGTATGCAGCGGTGATTCCGTGCCCGATGCGTTCTACATGCAGCAGGTTGATGCTGTCTTTCATCGACCAGCTTTCGCAGGTTTCGCCGGCATGGGCCACAACGTGCAGTCCTGCCTTGACGGCGTTTTCGAATACCTGCTGATAGTCCCGCGCAGGGCCTTTTTCTTCGTCACCGCCCAGTCCGATGCCGATGACGTAGGGATTTTTTTCCTGCAGCACAAGGTCAAGGTTCCGCTGTGCGTTCTCCGGGCCGAAGGAGCGGCTCACGTCCACCAGTATGCGCACGGTGCGCCCGTCTTCCGCCTGTATTTTTTCGATGGCCCTGGAGATGATGCTCATCATCTCGCTGTAGTCAAAGCCCTTCCTGAGCGGTGTTGTCGGGCTGAAAAAGCTTTCGCAGTAGACAATGTTGTTTGTCTTCAGGTAGCGCCGGACGTCATTCAGGATGTAGCCCAGGTCTTCGGCCCGCACGAGCATTCCCTGAATCTTTATGAATGATTTAAGGAATCCCGCCAGATCCGTGTAAGCGAAGAGTTCGTCCAGTTCCTCGTCGGACATGGGCTTCCCGCTGCTGTTCCGGTACAGCTTTTTGATGGTGCCGCTTCCGATGACAGCTTCTTCGTGGATATGAAGTTCAGCTTTGGGGACTGTTTTCATGAGCTTGTAGAACTCTGCCTTATTCATAGCACAGATTATAGCACAAGAATGCTGAAAAAAAAAGGATTTCTGTTGAAAACTCTGAAAATTTTCTTTTTACCGCCCGAATGCGGCTGTTTCTGGCCCAATGCTGCGCCTGCGGGATTCTGCCCTTGACAGCGGGAATAAGTTATTGTATGGTGGTAGTGAGCAACAGTTCTCTAAAAAATCTCTGAAAAACTTCAATTCCTTGCGTTTTGGGCTTTGGATTTCAGGAAACACTTTGTTCGCAGCTGGCATCAGCACTAGGGGGAAGCCCGGAAAACTTGCGGATGCAAATTTTTAAGGTTCTTTTGAAAATTCCTCAATACTATCACGCCGTGAGACGGCAAGGATTTCTGGATATGTCCAAGAAAATTTATGTAGGTAATCTTAATTATTCAACAACTGAAGACACGCTTGGCGGTCAGTTTGCCCAGTATGGTGACGTGCTTTCCGCCACCATCATCAAGGACCGCTACACGCAGCAGTCAAAGGGCTTTGGTTTCATCGAGATGGAGGATGAAGCCGCCGCTGACCGCGCCATTGCCGAACTGAACGGCCGGGAAATTGACGGCCGCCGTGTCCGTGTAAACGTTGCAGAGGATAAGCCCCGCCGTGACCGTGGCCCGAGGAATTTTGACCGTGCACCGCGCGGCGGATTCCGTGAGGGCGGCTTCCGCGACGACCGCTACTAGTTTTTTGTGCTGTACGCCCTGCTTTTACGCGGGGCTGCAGAGGACAGATGCCCGCATCGGAAAAACATCCGCGTTTTCCGATGCGGGCGTGTTTTTTTCTGGGGCAAGTTCTGTCCGGGGGCAGCTGCCGGAGCCTGCCTTGTAACAAGCGTTCGGCTTGTTTTTTTACCTTTTAGGTATAATCAAAATGATGGGACTGTTCCGGTTCCAAGGGGGAAATATGAAACTGAAGGAAAAGCTGCTGCGCCGTTTTGCCTGTGCCGCAGCGCTGCTTGTGCTTGCCCTGCCGCTTTCTGCGCTGCCGTTCGGCAAAAAGTCTGAGGGTAAAAAGGCGGATTCCAAACCGGCAAAAGTTGCAAAGTCCAAAAAAACGGTGCGCAGTGCCGTTGCCGTTGATACGGGGATTGACTTTTCTGTCCTGTACGGAGGGAGCCTGACGGATGCAGAGAAAGTTGACCGTGCAATTCAGTGGGGCGACTGCGCGTGGCTTTTTACGTACAGTCAGCGGGAAGATGCCGACAAGGCGCTGGCGGCCAGGGCAACGTCTGCACTTGCCGTGTATACTTCCGCCGGGAATGTCGATTCCTTCCGGACCGGCCGAATGTCGCCCCAGGTGCGTGCCGTCCCTGCGGATCTGCAGCAGGCCGTCTTCAAGAAGCCTGCCGAATACCTGCCCGCTGTTGTCTCTTCGCTTGTGGGGAAGGGCGGGGGCTCGCTTGCTTCTGTTAAAATCCTGCACGACTGGATTTGCGACAACATTGCTTACGATGCCGACATGTTTTTTTCCGGCAAAATCTCCGGGCAGGACTGGGAAAGCGTGCTGAAAAAGAAGAAGGCCGTCTGCTCCGGCTACACGAACCTGATGAACGAAATGTGCCGTCTGGCGGGGATAGAATCTATCGGCATTTCCGGCTGGTCGAAGGGCTTCGGCTACCAGGGCCACCTGGAGGACTACACCGACCATGCGTGGAATTCCGTCCATGTGGGGAACCGCTGGTACCTTGTGGACTGCACGTGGGATGCCGGCATTGTTGAGTGGAAAAAATTCGTCAAGAAGTACTCAACGGCATGGCTTTTCACCCAGCCCCGCGTGTTCTTGTACTCGCACCTGAGTGAACAGGATGATTTGCAGTACTACGCTCCCGTGCTGGACAAAGCGCAGTTCGTAAAGGAGCCGTACGTTGAACCGGATTTCTTTGACTTCGGCTTTTCCTTCACTGACCCCATGCCTGACTACACGACCCGTATTTCCGCCCCGGCTGAATACCAGCTGTCGCTTTCGGGAAGCGGCAAGGCGGTCTATGCGCAGCTTATTCCCGCGGGCGGGAACGCCTATATTCCTCAGTCTGTCTGGGTGAACAGGAGCGGCGGCACCGTCAGCCTGGAACTGGATGTTCCGGACAAGACAACGTATACGGTGGGGCTGTTTGCCTACAATACTGCCGAAGTAAAATGGCCGTTCTACTACGGCATCCGCGAGTTTGAAGGGGAGCTGCTGCCCAAGGTGGAAGGGCTCCTTGCCGAAAAGAAAATCACGGAGAAAGAGCGGGACTTCTTTACGGCATCCTTCTACAAGGAACCGGACAACAGCCGCTATTACGCAGCGGAAGATCAGTTTGCCACGGAGCGCAACAACGCGGTAGACAAAATACTCCGCCTGGTGGAGATGGATTCCCACCGGAGCAACCCCATCTTCAAGTTCAACCTTGTAAGTTCTGCTGGTTATGCGGGCTACGGCGCGGGCGTAAAAAAGTATCCGTACACGTATGCTGCCTACAACGCTGCAACGGCAACACGGCTGATTTCTCCGCTTGCTGCTACGCTGAAAGCCGGGCAAAGCGTCAGCTTTGAGCTTGAATCCGGCGACTACACGGCCTTTGCGGTCTCCGACGATATTTCGGCAGGCGGCGGCCTGGTGCCCATGACTCGCGACCCCGGAACCAAACGCTTTGTCCTGACGCACGACATTCCCGCGGAGGCAAGCCAGCTGGTGGTCTTCGGCTCCCGGAACGGGCGGAACTACGAAGGCCTTTGGGTCTACGAGCTGAAGTAGCGGGCACGCAGCAGGCGCTCCTAAACTATACTCGTGTATCGTAAGCATGCTTTCCCGCGGGGGAGCCCTGCGCGTTTCCACCTTTTTTTCAGGTGGCTTTCGGGGGCTCCCCTGCCGATTATAGAAGGGTATGAGTTTTCTGCCGCCTGCATTTTCTGAGTATATTGCCCCTGGCACTGACCGCTGTGCGTTTATCCGCGACTATCTTGCTGCGCGCGGAGTCAGGACTGCCGTCGTTCCCATTGACGGGAAGAACCATATCCTTGTGCAGTTTGAAGGCCGTGCCTACAATCCTCAGTTCAGGATAAAGACTGTTATTGCGCATTACGACCGCGTGGAGGGCAGCCCCGGCGCGAACGACAACAGCGCCGCAGACTGGCAGCTGATGAACTGGGCGGCAGAACTGAAGGACTGGCCGCAGTTCCATAATGTGCGCATTTTCTTTACTGACGGCGAGGAGCTGGGCTGGAACACCGGCGTAAGCGAGCAGGGAGCCTTCGGGCTGGCAAGCGTATTCCGGCGGCTTGGCATTACGAACGACGATGTGTATGTTTTTGATGCCTGCGGGCGGGGCGAAATCCCCGTGCTTTCCAACACGGCAATTCCGTCCGATGTATCGCCCCGCTTTACCACCGCCTTCCGCGATCTTTTTGGCAGGACGGAGGAACTTCTGCGGCGTGCCAGCCCCGGCCGCTGGATGAGCCTGCCGGTGCCCTACAGCGACAACGCTTCTTTCCTTGCCTGCGGCATTCCTGCGGTTGCAGTGACCATGCTTCCTGCAGACGAGGCTTCGCTCTATGCGCGCGAACTGAACAAGAACAAGGGTCTTGCCTCCGCCGTGCTGAACCGAGAATCCAGCAAGAAGCAGCGCCTTGCCGAACACATCCCCGACTATTCCTACAAGGAGCGCCTGCCCCGTACCTGGCGCCTGTTCCACACACCGGAAGACAATGAAGCGTCCCTGACCTCCGGGAGTTTCCGCGTGATGCACAATATCCTGCAGACTCTGGCAGAAGCAAAGGCATTCTGATGAAAGTGCTGGAGTGGACTGCGGACGAAGGGCAGCGGCTGGACGTATTTCTGCGTGCCCGGTTGCCGGACATGCTTGGCGCTGCCGGGGAAGCCGTTTCGAACGGAAAAATCCGCAGGCTCATTGTTGCGGGTGCCGTGCAGGTTGACGGTGTGCAGCGCCGTGTGCCGGCATTCATGCTGCGGCGCGGCAGCAGGGTTTCGGCACGCATTGACGAGGACAAATTTTTCTTTGAGAAGCAGCCGGACGACATCAGCTTTGAGCTGACGGAAAAAGACGTGCTCTTTGAGGACGATGCGCTTATCGTGGTGAACAAGCCGCCCTTCCTTCCCACCGAAGAAACCGTGGTGAAGGGGCGGGCGAACATGCATCAGGCGGTAGTCGATTATTTGTGGAAGAAAAATCCGTCGCTGCGGAATCCGCCCTACGCGGGAATCATGCACCGGCTTGACCGGGGAACAAGCGGCGTGCTGCTGTTTACCAAGCTGCGCACGGTGAATGCCGCCGTGCACGATATGTTCGAGCTGCATACCGCCCGCAAAACCTATCGCGCCGTCTGTACGCTGCAGAGAGGCGCTGCGCTGCCGCCGGAACGTTTTTCCGTGGACACAAGCATCGGGCGGGTAAGCCCAAAGTCGTCCGCCTGCCGCATGGGCGCTGTGCCGGAAAACAGGGGTGGGCTTTCTGCCCGCACTGATTTCCGTATAGCCGGCAGCCGTGACGGGCTTATCTACGTGGAAGCCTGCCCGCTGACCGGGCGCACGCACCAGATTCGTACCCATCTTTCGCTTTCCGGGCTGCCGATTGCCGGCGATGTGCTTTACGGCGGCAGGGAAGGGCTGGCGTCCTGCGGCGGCAGAATCATGCTCCATGCCTTCCGCCTGGAATTTCCCCACCCGGAGGACGGGTGCACCCTCTGCGTTGAGGCACCGCTTCCGCCGGGTTTCAGCGCGGACGCTTAAGGGAAGCGAATGCCCTTAGTCTTCAAAGCTGCCAGTGCGCAGCTCTTCCTGTATGCGCTGCCAGCTGTCGTAGCGGTTCCGGCTGATATGCCCTTCTTCCACGGCCTGGCGCACGGCGCAGTCCCGCTCCGTCAGGTGCGAGCAGCTCATGCCGAACGCGCATTTTCCCAAAAACGGCTTGAATTCCCTGAAGTAGAGCGCAAGGTTTTCCGCTGAAATGTCATGCAGCAGGAATCTGCGCACGCCGGGTGTGTCTATGATGTTTGCGGTGACGCCGCGGATGCCTCCGGTGAGCGCTTCGTCAACGCGGATGTGCATGAGCGAGCCTTTGGTGGTGGTGTGGCAGCCGCGCCCGTATTTCTGGCTCAGGCTGCCGGTCTTGAGCACCACGTTGTTGTCCAGCACATTGATGATGGAGCTTTTGCCAACGCCGCTCTGCCCCACGAGAGCAGTGAGCTTGTTGGAGAGCAGCGCCGCAAGGTCCATCATGCCTTCCCCGGTCTTTGCGCTCAGGCGCAGCACCGTATAGCCGATGTTTTCCCAGATGTGCAGCTGTTCCTGCACTTCGTCGTCCTGTGCGGCGGGAATGTCGTATTTATTGCAGACGATGACGGGCGTTATCTTCTGGTATTCCGCCTGTGCAAGCGCGCGGTCGATGAAACGCGGGCGGAAGGGCGGCTGGTCGGGGGTCGTTACGATGAGCAGGTAGTCAAGGTTTGCCGCCAGCAGCTGCGGAAGCCGCTTCTTTATGTTCCAGCGCACGTATTCGTTCCTGCGGGGCACAAGGGCGGTAATCTGGCCCTTTTCCTCCTCCAGCGTGGCTTCGTCAAGCTCTACAATATCGCCCGGAGCAAGCGGGTTGTAGTAGCCGCCGTCCGTTTTCAGCACCTTGCCTTTTATGGAACAATCCCGTGTGATGTCGTCGTCACATTCGACTTCGAATACATTTTTGCTGCCGTTAAGAATCAGTCCCTGCATAATTCCCTTGAATTCTGACTGAAAGCAGCGCCGTTGTCAAGGGGGCGGGAGCTGCGGGCACGGCCTCAGCATGAAAACAAAATCTTGGTCCTGAAATCATCATCATACATGCAGCTGCGTCTGCCCCAAGCAAGCGTGTCAT
>CADCQA010000050.1 GCA_902803415.1 uncultured Spirochaetaceae bacterium
CATCGTTACGCTGATTAACTCGGTGGCAGACCAGGCCAAAATCATCGCATTCAATGCGGAGCTTGAAGCTTCCAGCGCGGGCGAGGCCGGCAAGAACTTCCACATTGTTGCGACGGAAATCCGCCGACTTGCCGACGGCATCATCGACGGCACCAAGGAAATCAAGGAACGGATAAACGAGATCCAGCAGTCTTCCGACAGCCTGATTCTTGCCAGCGAGAGCGGCACGGTTAAGATTGAGGAGGGCTGCGACACTGCACGGAGCCTTGAGGAGCGCTTTGAGAGCATCAAAAACGCATCAGAGGTAACGGCAGAAAGCGCCGGCGACATCACCACGATTATCCAGCAGCAGGCAGCGGCAACGGAGCAGATTTTGACTACGCTCAGGCAGATAGCCGCCGGAGTGGAAAGCTTCAGTTCCGCGACGGAAAGCATATCCAGTGCCTCCGAAAAGCTCCGGACAATAGCCGAAGACCTGAACGGATGATTTCAATAGAACTTTGCTTGCGAATACACAATATAGCAGCTATAATAGAAGCAGGAGTTGTTGAAAATGAAGAAGAAACTTGTGCAGCTTTCCTTTAAGCAGTTTGTGACCAGCGTCATACCGTACGCAATCATCGCCATGTACGTGTCCTTCTCGTTTGCCTATCTGGTGAATGCGCTGATTGACAAGCAGGTGCATAACGATACGGTGGCTCTGGCGAAGAGCGCAGAATACGAGATTCGCCTCAGGTTTGAGACTCCGTCCATCGCGCTGAACACGCTTGTCGGTGCCGTAGAGGAAGATTCTGACCGCAGCTATAGTTCCATCAAGGCGCTGGTCAAAAGCTCCGGCTCGCAGTACCCCCAGTGTTCGGCTTTCTATTTTGTGCTGATGGACGGGTTCGGTTCCAAGAATTACACGGTGATTATGAGCAGCGGGGCAGATACGCCTTCAAACAAGAAGAGCCTCGAGACGCTGTTTGCCGCACCGATTGCTGCCAAAGGAGAGCTGTATTCCAGCGAGACCAAGGACCTGAACACCGGCAAGCCGGTCATCTCGTTCACGCGTGCGGTCTATGCAAAGGAGAACCACCAGCTTGTCGGCGTGGCAGGCTGCTACCTCATGCTTGACCAGCTGGCCGAAGGGCTTAAGAGCCTTACGACTTCCGACAAGGAGAGCATGAACATAGTCGATGCGGAGGGCGTGTTCCTGACCCATACCGATTCCAGTTACGTAAAGACTAAGAACTACTTTGAAGTCTCTGCAATCGGAAAGAAGTACAAGGCATCCGAGTACCTTGACGGAAAAGAGCGGGTTTTGAACGAGGGAGGACGCTACTATGGCGTGCGCAGGATAGGCGTGAGTCCCTGGTCCGTCGTCATCGAGGGACCGACCTCCATCTTCACCGGAACGTCACAGTTCTGGATGCTCGTCATCAACATCGTCACCCTCGTCCTCATCCTGATGAGCGTCGCATACACCGCCTGGTACATGAACCGGATGCGGGGCAAGGAGCGCGAGCTGGGCGACAAGATGTTCTCTGAAACGCAGAACCTTGCCGTTGCAGCCAAGGAAAATGCAGCGACCAGCCAGGACCAGAGCGCAGCCGTCAAGGAAATTGTTGCCACGATGGAAGACAACAACGCGCTGTCCGAAAACATTGCGGTCAAGATAAAGGATGTGTCTTCCGTGGCAGTCAAGACTTCTTCCGACGTTGCAGACGGCGTAAGCCATCTGGAGCTGAACGTTTCGCAGCTGCGCGAAATTGCCGAGGCAAACCAGAACACGATAAGCGGCATCAAGAAGCTGAGCGAAAAGATAGACAACATCTGGGACATCGTGTCGCTCATCAACTCCGTTGCAGACCAGGCAAAGATTATTGCATTCAATGCAGAGCTTGAAGCATCCAGCGCGGGCGAAGCAGGCAAGAACTTCCACATCGTTGCAACGGAAATCCGCCGCCTTGCCGACGGCATCATCGACGGCACCAAGGAAATCAAGGAGAAAATCAACGAAATCCAGCAGTCTTCTGACAGTCTGATTCTTGCCAGCGAAAGCGGTACGGTCAAAATTGAAGAAGGCTGCGAAACCGCAAAGAGTCTGGAAGAGCGCTTTGAAAGCATCAAGAACGCTTCCGAGGTAACGGCCACAAGCGCCGGCGATATCACCACGATTATCCAGCAGCAGGCGGCTGCCAGCGAGCAGATTCTTATCACACTCAAGCAGATTGCAGCGGGCGTAGAAAACTTTACGGCTGCAACAGAAAGCATTTCAACTGCATCACAGAACCTGAAGGCAATAGCCGTCGAGTTGAACGAGCAGACTGCCCAGCAGGGCGGACAGGAGTAACGGGAAGGCACTATGAACGAAGACCTGATTAATGTAATAAGCGAAAGCCAGAAAGCAAGCGAGGCTCAGGACGAAGAAAAGAAGACCACCGTATGGCTCATCTTTTCCATCGCGGGCAAGAAATACGCCATGCGTTCGGCCGACGTACTAGAGATAATCCGCGACGTGCCGGTGTACAAGCTGCCCTTCATGCCCGCATACATCGAGGGCGTGATAAACCGCCGCGGCGACCCCTTCACCGTCATTAATCCGCTGGCGGTGTTCGGAGACACGGACGCAAAGCCGCCGGAGGAACCGCTCTTTTTGATAATGAAGCGGGACGACGACCAGCTGTCCGTCCATATTTCGGACATACTCCAGTTCACGGAGATGGCGGAATCCGACCTGAACCTCATCCCCAACGGGGGGGACGAGGACTTCTTCCTGGGCACACTCAGCTACGGGCATGAGGAAGTCCCCGCCATAAACCCCGGCTCATTTGAGCTGCTCATAAGGAAAGACCTTGGAAGCGCGTAAACACTTTACCTGCATCGCATACAATACAGTAGACTTCCTCATCCAGAGCCGTTACGTGGTTTCGGGCATGTACCTGCAGGTGGACAGGGGCGTAAAGAACATCTCGTTCAACCAGGAGACCCTGCCCCACATCTACATAGGCGACCTTCTGACCAAAAGTTTCGGCTGCGTTGCGAAGGATTCCTACAACGTCGTCCTTGTGATGAAAATGCAGGACTTCGTAAAAGACGTGAGCGCCAAAATTGTCGCCTATACAGAAACGGCCTTCCCTGCGTCGGGAAACCTTGCCCTGTCCGTGGACGGTGCCATCAGCAGCAAGCTTCTGGACATGAGCGGCTTCCGGCTGTATCCGGGAAGCATCCGGGCCAGGCTGTGGGAGTGCGGCATCTGCGCGATTGACTACTCCGACACAGGACGCAGGCGCATCCTGGTTTCGCCTGACCTGCTCATGAAGAAGTTCTTCTCCACCGGAATGATTAAGGCGGCGGAATAGGGGGAAGCAGAGATGAAGCTCATAATCGCCGATGACTCTGCGGTCGTCAGGGCAATACTTGATCAGAAGCTCACAAAAATATCCGGCATGGAAATCATTGCATCGGTTTCCAACGGACGGCGTGCCATTGACGCTGCAAAGGG
>CADCQA010000051.1 GCA_902803415.1 uncultured Spirochaetaceae bacterium
TGCTGTCAAATAGCGTGCCTGCTTGCTGCAGGTGAGGATGACTATATCATCCCGCTGTTTTTTTGTCAACACCTTTTTCTTTTTTTTTCGCAATTTTTTTTATTTTTTTTCTTTACGCCTCGGTGGAGGGTACCGGAAGCCTTATACCGCAGGCAAAACTGTTCCGCGGACACAAAAAAACCGGTCCCGGAAAATGGTATCCGGAACCGGTCCTTTTGCAAGTCCTGAATGCAACCTGCCGCTACATCGCTGTGTAACCGCCGTCCACCGGCAGATTCACGCCGGTCACATAGCTGGATGCCCTGCTTGCAAGGAATATGGCGGCGCTGTCAAGCTCTCCCTCGCTGCCGTAGCGTTCAAGGGGAATCATGGTGCGCGCATTTGCCTGGAAGAAATCGCTGTCCAGCGTTTCCTTGGTAAGCGGTGTATAGAAATAGCCGGGGCAGATGGCATTTACCGTGATATTGTACTTGCCCCACTCCGCCGCGAGCGCACGCGTCAGGTTCACCACGCCGCCCTTTGCCGCATGGTACGGCGCAGAACCGGCGATTTTGTTGCCGACAAGCCCGTACATGGAAGCAATGTTGATGATCCGCCCGTATTTTGCGGGAATCATTGCCTTTTTTGCAGCGGCGCGCGCCACCTTGAATGTGCCGGCAAGGTCAACGTTCATCTCGCCGAAGAACTGCTCGTCAGTGATGTCTTCTGCCGGAGCAACGGCACCGGTGCCCGCATTGTTTATGAGTATATCAAGGCGCCCGAACGCAGACAGCACCTGGTCAACGGCAGCGTCCACGCGGGCGGTATCGGTGATGTCGCACTGTACCGCAAGCGTTTCAACGCCAAAAGCCGCCGCTATCTCTGCAGCAACGGCATCGATTTTCTCCTTGCGGCGGGCAAGGGCAACAATCTTTGCACCCTGGCTGGCAAGCGCCTTTGCCATCTGCACGCCAAGCCCTGTTGAACAGCCCGTCACCAGTGCAACCTGCCCCGTTAAATCAAAATAATTTTTCATCTGAAGCCTCCTGAAAGACAGAAAGCCAGCTGCAAAAGCATGCCGGGCGTACCCGGAACAGCAGGTTCCGGACAGCCCCATCACTTTTGGAACTGGCTTACAAAGCAATATGCCAGTTTCAAAAGTCTGTTACTTTTGAAACTGGCTCCCAAAAACCTCATTTCATTGCGGTTTTTGAGGCAAATTCGGAAAGCGTTTCAAAACTCGTCCGACTTTTGAAACGCCTTCCAATATGACAGAACGTCCGGAACACAGCGGTTCCGGGCAGCTCCATTACATTAGAAAATGCCGATGAGCAGCTGGGACACCATAACGACGGCGATGAGCGCCACCGGATACGTACATGCATATGCCGCAGCAACATCTTCCGTCCCGGCAATGTGGATGAGCGTGCCGAGTGCGGGGGTTGAAGTCATGCCGCCCGTGATAGAACCGAGGTTGTTCAGCAGGCAGAGCTTGAGCACATAGCGTGCAAAGAAATAACCGGCAAACAGCGGAATGGTCGTCATTGCGATGCCGTAGATGAAGTAAACCGGCTTAAAATGCTCCACGAAGCTTGCACCGCCGGCAATACCGGCACCCAGCAGGAAGAGCACCAGACCAAGCTCGCGGCACACCTTGAGCGTCTGCTCGCCGGGCATCAGGTTCACGGCACCGATATGGCCGAAGTGTCCGAAAATCAGGGCAACGATAAGGCAGCCGCCGGTCATGGTAAGGGAAACATTGTGATATTTGATTGAACCGACGAATATACCGATGAGCGCAGCAAGTGCAAAGGCGCAGAAACCAAAGGAATCAAGCTCAAGGTAATCGCCCTTTGCGGCACTGTCGTCCTTTTCCTCGGCATGAACAAGCTTGCGGCGTTCCTCGGCCATGTCCGCGCGGAGCACCTTCGGCATAATCTGCACGAAAAGCACGACGCCGATAACACCGTACAGGTAAGCAATACCGTGGCCGACCGACACAACATCTTCAAGGTCAGCGGAGCCAACAGCTTCCTTCGCGGCACTGAACGCCGGAGTAGAAGTAAGTGCACCGGAAAGGATACCGACAAGCATTGCCGTCGTCTCATCCAGCGGAATATCGGGAGAAAGGCCCTTTTCAATCAGAATACAGGCGGCACAGACGATGCCGGAAGAAAGGATAACCACAAGTCCCAGCAGAACGTAGCTCTTGAAGTTTTTCTTCAGGTTGCCGAAGAATTTCGGTCCGGCGATGAAACCGACCGAAGCAACGAAGAGCACAAGCCCCAGGTTTTCAACAACCTTCAGCGCGTTCTTCGCATAAGACACCTTGCTGAGGGTAAGGTTCGCATTCAGCGGCTTGTAGAAGAAGCAGCCGTACAAGAGGGCGATGATAAAAACGCCCGCTGTCCCCAGTTCGACGCCCTTGATGGTAATTCTACCCAAGGCATAGCCGACAGCAATTATCGCAAAAAGCGAAAAAATAAAGAAACTTACTCCTGCAATTGACAGGACTCCACCGAACAGACTCATTTCATTGCTCCTGAAACCTTCTGAATGGGCTTGTACGCCACCGGCACATGCTGCCGCCCGGCACGGCGGGTAAAAAGCCGCTTTCATTGCGAAAGCGGCTTGATTATACATTTTAATAGATACCTTTGTCAATGTAAGGCATTTTCTGCGGAAAACTGCGCCCCAATGCCATTCATCACGTCAAAAAAACGCGGGAAGCTGACGGAGCAGCATTCCGCATCAAGCACGGTAAGGCTTTCGCCCGCCGGAAGCCCCAGCCCCAGGCAGGCAAGCGACATGGCAACGCGGTGGTCATCCCAGCTCCGCACGGTTCCGCCATGCAGGGCGAACGCAGGATTCGGGCTGCCGTCCTCCAGCACGGGGGAATGCCCGTGTATCACAAGGAAATCCTCGCCCTCCTCAACTTCGGCACCAAGCGCGGAAAGCTCCTGCTTCAGCACGGAAATCCGGTCGGTTTCCTTGCGGCGGCAGACGGCAATGTCTTCTATGTATGTGCTGCCTTCAACAAAGCATGCAACGGCGGCAAGGGCGCAGACGGCATCCGGGTAGCCGGACAGGTCGGCATGCAGCTCGCCGCCGGGCAGTGCCGCCGTGGAAAGCCGCCCCACGCCGCTGCGGGACTTTTTCATTCCCCGCACGGTCAGGCTTTCGTTCGCCCTGTCCCAGCTGATGTCTGCACCGAGCGACTGCAGCAGGGCAACGATTGCGTCATCCCCCTGCGTGCCGCTGCAGTCCACGTGGTCGATGACAATTTCGCTGTCGGTGAGCAGCGCGGCAATGAGCGGATAGGCAACGCCCTCCCAGTCGCTCGGAATGGTACAGTCGAAGCCGCTGATATGCACGGGGCCGCTTACCGTGATATGGCGGAAATCCGGCGAAACGCTCACCGGCACGCCCACTTTCTCCAGCCACTTCTGCGTCATGGTCAGGTAGGGAGTCTCTTTGGGGTCAGTCAATTCTATGGAAAGCGTGCCGTCCATCAGCATGCCTGCCATCATCAGGCCAGAAATGTACTGGCTGCTCACGGTGCCGCCGGTGACGACCTTGCGGGCGCAGGATATGGGTCCCCGGATAAGCAGGGGGCAGCACTGGCTGCCGGGCTGCGACGTGTATGCCTCCGCCCCAAGTTGCTGCAGGGCATCCACCACGTGGTGCACGGGACGGCGGCGGATGCTTTCGTCCCCGGTGAACACCGACCAGCCCTCAAAGGTGGCGGCGATGGGCGAGAGAAAATAGAGCAGAGAGCCGGAATCGCCCACGTTCACCACGTCGGAAGGCAGATGGGCAGCGCGGCCGGCACCCTGCACCGTCCAGACAGAACCAGGCTCCCCGTCCTCGCCGCGGGCAAGATCAACAGCGGCACCGATGAGCGGCACCGCAGCGGCAGTGCTCAGGCAGTCGGCACTCGGCAGGGGATTATGGATACGGGATTCACCTTCTGCAAGAGAAGCAAGCAGCAGTGCCCGGATAGTATGAGATTTTGAGCCGGGCACCTGCACGTGCCCCGAAAGAGAAGTCCGTTGTGCGTGTATATTCATACTATAGATAGTATCATGAGCGGCGCACAAAAGTCTAGCATCCCTGACGGTGATTTCGCATGAGGCAAAGATTCTGAAGGCCTGTTGGATGCTGCAAAAGTACTTTTAGGGAAAACTTTTCATTTTTTTGGGCGACTTTCGAAACAGAATCTCCAGAATTTTTATAAATTTTTCTGCAAAACCTGCGCAAAAAGAGAA
>CADCQA010000052.1 GCA_902803415.1 uncultured Spirochaetaceae bacterium
AGTTCAAAATCGCTGAAATAGCGCGATTTTGAACATCGCATTTCAAAGTAACCTGTTCTGAAACTGAAGTTTCCGAACAGGTTTAATTTACTTTGCAGCCTTGAACGCGTTGTCCAGATCTGCGATGATGTCGTCGATGTGCTCCGTGCCGATTGAAAGGCGGATGGTGCTCTGGGTAATGCCCTGGTCTGCAAGTTCTGCATCGGACAGCTGGCTGTGCGTTGTTGTTGCCGGATGAATCACCAGCGACTTTACGTCTGCCACGTTGGCAAGCAGGCTGAAAATCTTCAGGTTGTCGATGAACTTCCATGCCGCATCTTTTCCGCCCTTGATTTCAAACGTAAAGATTGAAGCGCCGCCGTTCGGGAAGTAGCGCTGGTACAGTGCGTGGTCGGGGTGATCCGGCAGCGAAGGATGGTTCACCTTCTGCACCTGCGGGTGCTTGCTCAGGTACTCCACGACTTTCTTTGTGTTCTCTGCGTGGCGGTCAAGGCGCAGCGAAAGCGTTTCGACGCCCTGCAGCAGGAGGAATGCGTTGAACGGAGAAATTGTTGCGCCGGTGTCGCGCAGCAGGATTGCGCGGATGTACGTGACGAATGCAGCCGGTCCCACCGCGTCTGCAAAGCTTACGCCGTGGTAGCTCGGATTCGGGTCTGCAATCTGGGGATAATTGCCGCTCTGCTTCCAGTTGAACTTGCCGCTTTCCACGATTATGCCGCCGAGCGTGGTGCCGTGCCCGCCGATGAACTTTGTTGCTGAGTGCACAACGATGTCCGCGCCGTGCTCAATCGGGCGGATAAGGTACGGTGTACCGAACGTGTTGTCGATTACGAGCGGCAGCCCGTGCTTGTGTGCGATTTCCGCGATTGCGTCGATGTCCGGGATGTCCGAGTTCGGGTTGCCCAGCGTTTCAAGGTAGATGGCGCGGGTGTTTTCCTTGATTGCGCCCTCAACTTCCTTCAGGTTGTGTGCGTCAACGAACGTTGTTGTGATGCCGTACTGCGGGAGCGTGTGCGCCAGCAGGTTGTAGCTTCCGCCGTAGATGGTCTTCTGCGCCACGATGTGCCCGCCGTTCGCTGCCAGTGCTTCGATGGTGTAGGTGATTGCAGCTGCGCCGGATGCAAGTGCCAGTGCTGCGCTGCCGCCTTCGAGTGCCGCAATGCGCTTTTCAAGCACGTCCTGCGTTGAATTCGTCAGGCGGCCGTAAATGTTTCCCGCGTCCGCAAGCCCAAAACGGTCTGCCGCATGCTTGCTGTTATGGAATACATAGGAAGTTGTCTGGTAAATCGGAACTGCGCGGGCATCGGTTGCCGGGTCTGCGCTTTCCTGCCCCACGTGCAGCTGTAATGTTTCAAAATGTAATGTGTTTCCTGCCATTTTCTGTACCTCACTTATATGTTGTTACCTGCACCCGTCCGGGATGCAGGCGTTTGCCCTCTCCTCTTGTCCGCACGCGCTCTTAGCTGCAACAGGAGCACATGACTCCGTAGCGGTAATTTTCACGGACTAATTTTTCAAAATACTCTTTCATAAACGTGCTCCTTGTAATTATATTAACCTAGCAGATAACTAGGATTTATGTATACTATAAGATCTAAATCCTAGTTTGTCAATAGGTTTTGTGAAGAAATCTTGGAACGCATGTTGAGGAACGGGAAGATGCTCTCAAAATCTGCGTGCTGCACAGGATCGGGGATTTTAGAAGAAAACGCCTTTAATGAAGATTTCGATGCCGATGAGAATCAGGATGATGCCGCCCAGGACAGATGCCTTTGCGCTCAGGCTGGTGCCTGCTTTTTTGCCGATTGCCAGTCCGGCAGTGCAGATTGCAAAGGTAACCGCCGCGATGATTGCTGCCGCAACCAGCGCCGCAGCCAGCGGGTAGTCCGCAATGGCAAAGCCCGTGGAAAGTGCATCGATGGACGTGGCAATTCCCTGCATGAGCAGCGTGCCGGTTCCCAGCGTCCGGCTGCCCTCGTCTCCGGCTGAGCTGCCGGCGGCTTCCAGCAGCATTTTTATGCCGATGAACAGCAGCAGCACCAGCGAAATCCACGGAAGCAGGACGGTAAAGCGGGAAAAATATTCTATGATAGTGTGGACGCAGAGCCACCCCGTGAGCGGCATAAGAAACTGGAAGAACGCGTACACGCCGGCGATAAAGCACATGCGTCCTTTCTTGAGCCCCGGCTCATGCAGCCCGTTGGCAAGCGAAACAGAGAATGCGTCCATCGCCAGGCCGATGCCCAGCAGGAAACTGTTCAGGAAAAAAACTAAGCCCCATTCCATAACAAAGACCCGGCGTTCCGGATTGCTGCCATGGTAGCAGAACCGCGCCGTTTGGTCAACCGTTGTTTCCCCCACTGCATGGGGTTACCGGGCGCCGTGGGGGAACCTGTCGCCTTGTCAACGAGTTTCTGCATCGCAGAAACTCGTTGGCGTCCCTAAAGGGAAGGGGGCA
>CADCQA010000053.1 GCA_902803415.1 uncultured Spirochaetaceae bacterium
AGAGGGCCGCCAAGAGGGCCGGAACGAAGGCATTGCAGAAAAAGCCCGCGAAGATGCGCGCAACCTGCTTGCCATGCACGCCCTGACGCATGAACAGATAGCGCAAGCTGTGGGGCTGAGCCTTGCGGAGGTAGAACAGCTGGCGGCACAGGGCTGAAAGTCTTTGCTGCCCCCATGCATGAACCTGACGGAATTGCACAGTGATTCCGCCAGGTTAAGGGGCACCAGCCACCTGCCCCCTTCCTTGCGGGATTACGCTGTCTGCCCCACCAAACGTCGAAAACTCTATTGATACGAAAAACGCTCCCCCGTTACTCGCAAAGATAATCACGAAGATTTTCCCCGGTTTCCCGCAAGTAGCTCCGTAACAGCGTTACCAGTTTTTCACGGCAGTCCAACGTTGGCTTTTCAATAGCAGAAAGTTCCTTTTCAATCCTTTCTTTTTCATCAGGACTGACGCAGCGCAGGACTTTCTGCTTTATCTCGTCATCCGCAAAAGCAATGGCGGGAACAAGAACATCGGGATTAGCAGCAGAAAAATCGTGTATGCTTTTGTCATCAAGGAAAAGAATGTCCTCGACAGAAGAAACATGCACAGCCCCGTTAGAAACGTCCACCGCTGCTTCTTTCCGGACATATTTTGCAAAAAACTGCGACATCCAGTCATCCAGAACAGAAAGAAGTTTAGCACCAAGTTCATCACCAAGCATCGAGGCAAGCTTCCAGCCGATCACACGGGGATGTGCCCCCTGCTGAATCGAAACAATGCCTTCCGCAATCATCATCATGGCAAGTTTTTCACTGTCACTGCTGCACACAGTTTCAGAGGCAGTAATTGAATACCTTGCGATGTCAGAAAGGTCGGACAAATCCACGCATTCAATAAGGGCGTCAAAAAGTCTTTTAATAATTACCTTTGACTGAGCGGAAACAGGCAACGCATCAGTGCTAACAGTTTCCAGTTCCAGAATTCCTTTAGATCGTGCACGAACAGAAGTCTCCAGTATAAACTGAGCCGCTTCAAAGAGCCGTTTCTCCTGTTCCTTCGCAGTCTTTGGTACATCGTTAAAAAGTGCCATACATTCCTCCTTTGCTGATATTATATAAACGGAGTTTGAGGAAATGATTTAAAAATAACAAAAGATTATTTACCCCGCGGCAGACCGGTTCACGCGGCACAGAAACTGTGCTACACTGGAAGCTGCAGGCAGGGTAACACGCCCCGTCCTGCGGAGCCAGAAGACGGAGGATTATATGAAACGAATTTCTGCCCTTGCCGCAGCGGTACTTTCTGCCGCGCTGCTGCTTTCCGGCACGGCATGTTCAAAGGCAAAGGCTGTTACCGGAAACGAGCTGGTTGCAGACATGAAAATCGGCTGGAACCTGGGCAATACGCTGGACGCGTGGACAGCAGGAAAAAGCAACGGGCTGCATTCCGAAACCTGCTGGGGGCAGCCGCTCACCACTGCCGAAATGTTCAAGGGGCTGAAAAAAGCCGGCTTCAACACCGTGCGCATTCCCATCACCTGGCACAATCACCTGATTGACGGGAATTATACCATTGACCCGGCGTGGCTTACCCGCTGCAAGGAAATTGTTGACTGGGCGCAGGATGCCGGGCTGTACGTCATCATCAACGTGCACCACGATACCGCCTCTTCCGCAGGCCTGCAGCACGGGCAGGGCTATTATCCTGCAGCGCAGGCAAAGGAAGAATCACTTGCATTCCTGACCCGCGTGTGGGAGCAGATTGCAGCCACCTTCAATAACGGCTATGACGAGCACCTGCTGTTTGAGCTGCTGAATGAACCGCGCCTGGTGGGGCATTCCCGCGAATGGTGGTTCGATGAAAGTGACGCAGACTGCCTTGCGGCACAGACGCTCATACGCGAGTACGAAGAAGCATGCATTGCCGCAATCCGTGCAAGCGGGGGCGAAAATGCACGGCGCTTCCTGCTGGTTCCTGCGTATGTAGCACAGCCCGGCGCGGCGCTGTCTTCCACCTTCCGACTGCCCGCCGACAGTGCGGAAAAGCGGCTGATTATTTCGGTGCACATGTATGATCCGTGGTCATTCGCGGGCGAAAACCCCGGCGAACGCACCTTTACCCAGGAAGCCCGCGACGGCATGCGCGGCACCTTTGAAAAGCTGAACGAAAAATTTGTGCAGCAGGGCATTCCTGTCATCATCGGCGAATGCGGTGCAACGAACAAAGACAACCTGCCGGAGCGCGAAGCCTGGTTCCGTTATTACTTTGAGCAGTCAAAGAAAAACGGAATTACCGCAATCCTGTGGGACAACGGTTCCGTGGACATCGGCCCGAACGGCAACGTCAGCGAGCATTACGGCTTCTACGACCGCACGCAGCAGACCTTCTACTTCCCCACGCTGCTCAAGGCGGCGATGGACGGCATTTCCGCCGGGAGCGCACGGCACTAGGAATTTCCCGCCGCAACTTTGCCGGGCAATGCTGGCAGCACCATTGCAGGGGATACGCGGCGCCCACGTTGCCACAAACCATTGCAGGGGGAAACCGCGCGCCGCCCCCGCTTTGCCACCCGGACAAAAAAATGCGCCCGCCGGAAAAAATTCCCCGGCGGGCGCATTGCTGCAACACAGTAAAGCTGTTTCCCGAAAAGCCTATCAGCCGACGGTTGCGGTTACGTACACGTCCTTTGCGCCCGCATCAGCCTTGACCACAAGACCCTTTGCAGAACCGCCCTTGACGGCAAGCGCAACAGCGCCTGTGTTCTTCTTGTTCTCCACGGTGATGTGATAGGTCACGCCGCGGAACTTGCGTGTAAACTCAGCGTTCTTTACGTGTTCCGGCAGGCGCGGCTCAATCTCAAGCCCTTCATGCTGCGGGCGCAGGCCGCAGATGTACTGGCTGAGCGCCACAAAGTTCCATGCAGCAGTTCCCGTAAGCCAGCTGTTCTTTGCCTCGCCCTCGCGGCGTGCTTCTTTCCCGGCAACCATCTGGCTGTACACGTACGGTTCCGTGCGGTGCACGTCAGACCACTTTTCTTCCACCCATGCCGGAGCAATTTTCGTATAGTGCACCCATGCATCTTCCGGGCGCCCGTTCACTACTTCGCCGATGACGACCCACGGGTTGTTGTGGCAGAAAATGCCTCCGTTTTCCTTGTATCCCGGCGGATATGATGACACTTCGCCCAGTTCCACATGGTAGTTCTGGTATGCAGGCCACAGGATGCAGATGCCGTAAGTTGAATCAAGATGCTTCTTCACGCTGTCAAGCGACTTCTGCGGATAGCCCTTGTCCGCGCCGATTTTTGCCATCGTGCCGAATCCCTGGGATTCGATGAAGATTTTGCCGTCTTCGCATTCGTGGGAACCGATTTTGTGACCGGCGTCATCGTAGGCACGCACATACCATTCGCCGTCCCAGCCTGCAGTGCAGATGGCTTCTTCCATCTTCTTGCAGAGCTCTTCGGCGCGCTTTGCCTCTGCCTCGTCGCCCATCAGACGGCACATCTGCACGTAGTCGGGCGTTACGAACACGAACATCTGCGCAATCATCACAGATTCAGCGTTCTTTCCTTCCTTGTTGGTACAGGTCTGGAAAGAATCGTTCGGATTCGTAGAGAAGCAGTTCAGGTTCAGGCAGTCGTTCCAGTCAGCACGGCCGATGAGCGGCAGCCCGTGCGGTCCCATGTGGTTGGGGATATAATTGTAAGAACGGCGCAGGTGCTCGAACATCGTCGCCTTGTTCGTTTCGCTGTTGTCGAACGGCACGTCCACCTTGAGGAAATCAACGTCGCCGGTTTCGCGGATGTAGTTGCCCACGCCCAGCACCAGCCACAGCGGATCGTCGTTGAAGTTGGAGCCGATATCCGCATTACCGCGCTTGGTAAGCGGCTGGAACTGATGGTATGCAGAGCCGTCCTCGAACTGTGTGGCGGCAACATCGTAGAGGCGTTCGCGGATGCGCCGTGCAGGCAGCTGGTGAGCCGCGCCCAGCATGTCCTGGGAAGTATCGCGGAAGCCCAGACCGCGCCCGATGCCGCTTTCAAAGTAGCTTGCAGAACGCGCAAAGTTGTAGGTAACAACGCACTGATACTGGTTCCATACTGCCATGCGGTCAAGCTTTTCGTCTCCGGTCTTGATGGCAAAGTGGCTGAGCGTTTCGTCCCAGAATGCCTTCAGCTCGGCAAGTGCTTTTTCAACCTTTTCCTTGCTGTCGAATTTCTGCTGCAGCGCATACGCCTTTTCCTTGTTGATGACGCCGCTTGCTGTGTTGGTGCGGAGCAGCCCTGCGTCCAGCGCCTTTTTCTTTTCCGCTTCTGAAAGGAATTTCTTGTCGTTGTCGTTTTCGATGTAGCCGAGCACAAAGACGACGGTCTTTTCTTCGCCGGCCTTGAGCGTAATGTTCAGGCGGTGGGAAGCAATCGGACTCCAGCCGTCTGCAACAGAGTTGCCGCTCTTGCCCTCAACGACGGACTTGGGTGCAGAAATAGGATTGTAGAGCCCCAGGAAGGTTTCGCGGTCGGTATCAAAGCCGTCAATTTTCTGGTTGCACCAGTAGAAGGTAAAGTGATTGCGGCGCTCGCGGTATTCGGTCTTATGGTAGATGGCGCTGCCTTCAATCTCCACTTCGCCGGTAGAGAAATTGCGCTGGAAGTTCTGGCAGTCGTCGCTTGCGTTGTACAGACACCATTCCACAAAGGAGACAAGGCTGATGTTCTTGTCTGCGCTGCCTTCGTTCTTGAGGGTAATCATCTCGACTTCAGCGTTCTCGCCGTTCGGGACAAAATACAGGGTTTCGGCCTTCAGCCCGCCCTTCTTGGCGATAAAGCGTGAATAGCCGAAGCCGTGGTGACATTCGTAGCTGTCAAGCTCTGTCTGGCAGGGCTGCCAGCCGGGATTCCAGATGCAATCCCCGTCCTTGATGAAAAAGTAGTGCCCGTTGTTGTCCAGCGGCATGTCATTGTAGCGGTAGCGCGTCAGGCGGCGCAGGCGGGCATCCGTGTAGAACGAGTAGCCGCCGCTCGTGTTGGAGATAAGAGAAAAGAATTTCTCGTTCCCCAGATAGTTGATCCACGGATACGGCGTCCGCGGGTTCGTGATGACATATTCACGGTTCTTGTCGTCAAAATGACCGAACTTCATAATTCCTCCTGCTGCTGATAGCTTTCACGGGGCTTTTTGCATGTGCTCCAGTTTTCTATTATATTAGCATGGAAACCGGTTGCTTTGCAAGCGGAAGTTTTATCAGGAACGCAATATTATAGAATAAAAAAACAGCCCCCCGCACTCGCAGAGGGCTGTTTGCAGCGCCGTGCCAGGTTTTAGCCCCGGCTGACGGCACAACGCAGGATTATTTTCCGCTCTTCTTCTTCTTTGACATAACGTCGAAGAGAACTGCAAGCAGAAGGACAAGGCCCTTCACGGCTTTCTGCCAGTTGGCATCAACACCAAGGATTGACATACCGTTGTTCAGAACGCCCATGAAGATAGCACCGACAACCGCACCGCCAACCGTACCGGTTCCGCCGTATGCAGAAGCACCGCCGATGAAACAGGAGCTGATAGCGTCCATTTCGTAGTTGGTACCAGCCGTCGGAGCAGCTGAGTTGAAGCGTGCCATACAGATGAGCGCTGCCACTGCAGACAGGAAGCCCATGTTGGTGTAAGCAAAGAACATAACCTTATCGGTGTTCACGCCGGAAAGCTTTGCAGCCTTAGCGTTGCCGCCCAGAGCATAGAGGTAGCGGCCGGGCACCGTGTTCTGCGTGTAGTAAGAGTATGCAGCCACAATCACGCCCACCATGATAAGGACGACCGGGAAACCGTTGTCCTGTCCGAGCAGGGCAGCAACAGCCAGGATGACGGCGCAGAGCAGCACCAGCTTGCCGATGAACAGGGCGAAGGGTTCAACTTCGTAGCCCTTCTTTACCTTGGAAGCACGCTTCACAATCTGCACAATGACGTAGACCACGCAGCAGATTGCAGCAATCACCATCGTGATGGCAAAGGTCAGCGCAAGTGCCTTGTCAACATCTGCATCCCAGAATTCGTCAGAGAATGTGGGAATGTAGCTGGAGAACAGAGCAAGGTAGTTATCGGGCATAGGAGCGATGGTCAGACCCTTCAGGATAAGAAGAGCAGCACCGCGCCACAGAAGCATACCGGCCAGCGTTACGATGAACGGCGGGATATGGATGTATGCAATCCACATACCGTGCCATGCACCGATAAGGATGCCCACCACAAGGCAAAGCAGGATGGACACATAGATGTTGCAGTGCATGTTCACGATGAGCGTACCGCCCACAGCACCGACGAATGCAACGATAGAACCGACAGAAAGGTCGATGTTACCGCCCGTCAGGATACACAGGAGCATACCGGTTGCAAGCACAACGACGTATGCGTTCTGGTTGATAAGGTTGGTGATGTTCGCCGGAGCGAACAGGGAGCCGTTGCCCGTTGCCACGATAAGCGCCTGGAACAGGAGCATGACGGCTACGAGAGCAATGAATATGGTATTGCTTTTCAGCGTGCGTTTGATGTTAGATGCAGATGACATATTTCCTCCTTTGTCTGTATCAGGCGCTTACGCCCTTGTCAGAATTAATGATGCAGGACATGATCTTTTCCTGCGTGGCTTCTTTGCCCGGCAGCTCGGCAATCATGCGGCCAGCGTTCATAACGTAGATGCGGTCGCTCATGCCAAGGATTTCCGGCATTTCCGAAGAAATGAAGATGACGGACTTTCCTTCTTCCACCATACGGTTGATGATGCAGTAGATTTCGTACTTTGCACCAACGTCAATACCGCGTGTCGGTTCATCAAGGATAAGGATGTCCGGGTCAGCGAAAAGCCACTTGCCCAGAAGCACCTTCTGCATATTACCGCCGGAAAGGTTACCAACGTTCTCTTCGATGGTGGCGCACTTGGTGTGCATTTCTTTCACGTAGTGGAGTGCAACCTCACGTTCCTTGTCAAAGTCGATGATGCTGTGGCTGGAAATCTTTTCCGGCCGTGCTGCCGTGGTGTTGCGGCAGATGGACTCTGACAGAATCAAGCCGTTGCCCTTGCGGTCTTCCGTAACATAGGCAAGGCCGTGTTCGATGGCAGACTTGACTGAGGGGAACTGCACTTCCTTTCCGTTCAGCAGAAGCTGTCCGCGGATATTCACGCCGTAAGAACGGCCGAAGATACTCATGGCAAGCTCGGTGCGTCCCGCGCCCATCAGGCCGCTGATGCCCACAACTTCGCCCTTGTGCACCTTGAAGTTTACGTGGTCGCAGACCTTTATGCCGTCAAAGACGGGGTGGTCAACACACCAGTCCTTTACTTCGAAGCAGACTTCGCCAATCTTTGAATTCTGGCGCTTGGGGAAACGGTCGCTCAGGCTGCGGCCGACCATTGCAGAGATGATGACATCTTCAGCGAAGGAATCCTTCTGCTTGTCCATCGTCTGGATGGTGTGACCGTCACGGATAACCGTGATTTTGTCTGCAACATAAGAGACCTCATTCAGCTTGTGCGTGATGATGATTGAGGTCATGCCCTGCTTCTTGAACTCCAGCAGCAGGTCAAGCAGGTGCTTTGCTTCAGTATCGTTCAGGGATGCCGTCGGCTCATCAAGGATAAGAAGCTTTACGTTCTTGCCCAGTGCCTTTGCAATTTCTACAAGCTGCTGCTTGCCAACACCTATATCTTTTATCAGCGTATGAGACGAATCATTGAGGCCTACAAGCCGCAGCAGTTCGTCCGCCTTGCCGAATGTTTCTGCCCAGTTTATCTTTGCTACACTTCCCCGCTCGTTGCCGAGGAACATGTTCTCGCCGATTGTCAAAAGCGGAACCAGCGCCAGCTCCTGGTGGATAATGACGATGCCGCGCTTTTCACTGTCTTTTATGGTCTGGAACTTGCACACTTCGCCGTTGTACACAATGTCGCCGGTGTAGGTGCCGTAGGGATAAATGCCGCTCAGCACGTTCATGAGCGTTGACTTGCCTGCGCCGTTCTCGCCTACGAGTGCGTGGATTTCTCCTTCCTGCACCTCAAGGTTCACGTCATCAAGCGCCTTTACGCCGGGGAACGTTTTGGTTATGTGCCGCATTTCCAGCAAATTTTTTGCCATTGGAACCTCCTCTTTCCCTTCCTCTGCTCTCTTTTTTAGAAAAATAGGGGTGTCTCAAATGGTTTGGCATTTGAAACACCCCCGATTCAGCGTTGCTTCAAAGCGTTATGCCTTGCAAGCTTCGGTGCGCCTAGCGCAGCTCTGATTCCTTGTAGTATCCGCTGTCGATAAGCAGTGCCTTGTAGTTGTCAGTCGTTCCAACGACCGGCTCACACAGGTAAGACTTAACATAGGATTTGGGATCCTTCTGGTTCAGGCTGTTGTTGTTGTAAGTGGTGGTGTCGTTCACCGGCGGCTTCTTGCCCTGCATGATTGCATCGACCATACCAACAACCTTGTCTGCCAGGGTGCGGGTGTCCTTGAAGATAGACATTGCCTGAAGACCCTTCAGCATGTTCTTCACGTTTGCGATGTCGCAGTCCTGACCGGTAACGATCGGGATATTGTCAGCAGTGTAGTTTGCACCAACCAGAGCGTTCACAACACCCAGAGCGGTTGAGTCGTTTGAAGCACACACAGCGTCAAGCTTCTTGCCCTTGGGACCATAGCCCTGAGCAGCAATCAGGTTCTCCATGCGGCTCTGTGCAGTCTCTGAAGACCACATAAGAGTTGCAACCTGTGCGAAAGACTTCTGGCCAGACGGCACGACGATGACACCCTTGTCGATGTAGGGCTTCAGTGCGTCATAAGCACCGTTGAAGAAGAAACCTGCGTTGTTGTCGCCCGGGTCACCAGCGAAGAATTCCATGGTCACCGGGTTAGAAGCTGTTCTGGTCTTCAGGCCGAGTTTCTCGATGAGGAAGTTTGCCTGGAAAGTACCGACCTTGTAGTTATCGAACGTTGCATAGTAAGAAACAGCGTCTGAGTTCATGATAAGGCGGTCATAAGAAATAACCTGAACCTTCTTCTTCTTTGCGGTCTTGAGAACGTTGGTCAGTGAAGAACCATCAATCGGAGCGATAACGAGAACTTTGTCACCCTTGGTGAGCATGTTCTCGATCTGGCTGATCTGGGTTGCAACATCGTTGTTAGCATACTGAAGGTCGACCTTGTAACCGGCTTCCTCCAGCTTTGCCTTCATGTTTGCACCGTCCTGATTCCAGCGCTGCAGATCCTTGGTGGGCATTGAAACGCCGACCGGGATGCTCTTGTCAATCTTCTTTGCAAAGACTGCCGGGACAACCATCAGTCCGGCAAGCAGGATTGCTACGATTTTTTTCATGAATTTCCTCCTTTAAAGAAATACATTGTTAGTAGAGTTTGTGCGGCAGGTCTCCCTGCCGTATGTCTACAGTATATCCCAAGAGGGGGTGCCGTGCGCGCCCTCTTTCTTGAATTTATTGCTATCTTGTGCCGCCCCGCATTTTTTTTCGAAAAAAATTCCTTCCCTCCTCTGGAATTTTTTGTGCTGCGAAAAATCCAGAGGGCTAGTTTTTCTGCCAAAAGCGCGGTATACTGCATGGGTATGAAAACCAGAGAAAACTTCAAGTCAAGAATCGGATTTATCATGACCTCGGCCGGCTGTGCCATCGGACTGGGGAATGTATGGCGCTTTCCGTTCATAACCGGGCAGTACGGCGGGGCGGCATTTGTTTTTTTCTACCTTATATTCCTTGTAATTCTGGGCACCCCGATCATGCTCTGCGAATTCTCCGTGGGACGCGCGAGCGGCAAAAGTTCCGTCCGTTCATTCCACGCGCTGGAACCGGCAGGCTCTAAGTGGCATGTTTTCGGCTACTTTGCGGCGGCCGGCAACTATATTCTGATGATGTTCTACACGACCGTAGCAGGCTGGATGTTCTCGTACATCTTTAAGAGCGCGGACGGAACGCTGGCAGGCGCCACTCCGGACGAAATTCGGGCGGTTTTCCCGCAGATGCTTGCGAACCCGGCGGAACAGGTGGGCTGGATGGCCGTTGCCGTCATCATCGGTTTTGCGGTCTGCCTGCGCGGGCTGAAGGACGGCGTTGAAAAAACTTCTACCATAATAATGACAAGCCTGCTCTGCCTGATGCTGGTGCTGACCGCCCGTGCAGTAACGCTGCCGGGGGCTTCCAAGGGACTTTCCTTCTATCTTAAGCCTGATTTTTCCAAGATGGCGGAAACCGGCATCGGTGAAGTCATTTTTGCCGCAATGGGGCAGTCCTTCTTTACGCTGTCGCTGGGCATCGGCTCGCTTGCAATCTTCGGGAGCTACATCGGCAAGGAAAAAGCGCTGACGGGAGAAGCCATCAGCATCATTGCGCTGGACACATTCGTCGCCATCATGGCGGGATTCATCATATTCCCCTCCTGCTTTGCATTCGGCGAAAATCCGGGGCAGGGGCCGGGCCTCATCTTTACCACGCTCCCGAACATCTTTAATGCCATGCCGCTGGGCCGGCTGTGGGGCACGCTCTTCTTTGTCTTCATGTCATTTGCCGCGCTGTCAACCGTCATTGCGGTTTTTGAGAACATCATTTCCTTTGCAATCGACATGTTCGGCTGGAGCCGCAAAAAAGCGGCGCTGGTGAACGCAGCGGCACTGCTTGTGCTTTCGCTTCCCTGCGCGCTCGGCTTTAACCTCTGGAGCGCAGTGCAGGTGCCCGGAATCGGCAACATACAGGACGTAGAAGACTTCATCGTCTCCAACAATCTGCTGCCGCTCGGTTCGCTCGTCTACATTCTGTTCTGCACCTCCCGCTACGGCTGGGGCTTCAAGAATTTCATTGCGGAAGCGAACACCGGCAAGGGCCTGAAGTTCCCGCAGCAGCTGCGCCCCTACCTTACCTGGGTGCTGCCGCTCATCGTCATCGTCATCTGGGCCGTGGGATACCTGCAGAAATTCATCCTGAAGTAGCAGCCTGCATCCTGGGGGACAAATCGGCCGGGACTGCTGCAAAACAATGTGTCAGTCCCGGACAGACACACAGAGAGGAAAACAGATGGAATTCAAGGAAGACAACGGCGCGCTGGTGGTGCGCAGCGGCGGCGAAATGCTCCGCATAGAGGCATGGGGCAGGGATTCCCTGCGCGTGCGTGCAACAATGCAGCCCGCTTTCAACGGCAAGGACTGGGCGCTTACGGAGAAAATTCCGGCGCAGAAGGCCGCCGTACAGCTGGGCGAAGAAAAGCACTGGGCAGGCGACGGCAGCATCGACAGCCGCCCCGTTGCTTCCATTACAAACGGGCGCATCCGGGCAACAGTGAATTTCCGCGGCGTCATCACATTTTTCCGCGACGGCGTGCAGTTCCTGCGCGAATATTTCCGCTGCTACGACGGCACGCTCAGCCGCGAAAGCCGCTGCCTCAAAATTGTGAGCCGGGAATGGAAAGGCGTCATCGGCGGCAGCGAATACAGCCTGAAGCTGAAATTCGAAGCCAACGACGGCGAAAAGATTTTCGGCATGGGGCAGTACCAGCAGCCGTACATGGACATGAAAGGCTGCGTGCTGGAGCTTGCGCAGCGCAACTCGCAGGCATCCGTGCCCTTCGCTGTTTCCAACATGGGCTACGGTTTTCTGTGGAACAATCCGGCGGTCGGCCAGGTAACGTTCGGCAAGAATTACACGGAATGGACGGCGCGCGCCACGCAGCAGATGGACTACTGGATCACTGCGGCGGACGGCCCCAGGCAGATTCTTGAAAACTACACGGCCGTTACAGGCCGCGCCCCGCACTTCCCGGAAGACAGAATGGGGCTGTGGCAGTGCAAGCTGCGTTACCGCACGCAGGACGAAGTGCTTGCCGTTGCGCGGAAGTACAAGGAAGAGGGCATCAAGATTGACCTGATTGTCATCGATTTCTTCCATTGGACGGTGCAGGGTGACTGGAAATTCGACAAAACCTACTGGCCAGATCCCAAGGCCATGGTGGACGAGCTGCATGCAATGGGCATAAAAGTCATTGTGTCCGTGTGGCCGTCCGTTGACCGCCGCAGCGAAAACTTCTACCCCATGATGGAACGCGGGCTGCTGATACGGACGGAACGCGGCGCAGCGCAGACCTACGACTATCAGGGCGACTGTGTAGAAATCGATCCGTTCAACCCGGAAGCACGCAAGTATGTGTGGGACATCTGCAAGAAAAACTATTACGACCTTGGTATCGATGCATTCTGGCTGGATAATTCCGAGCCGGACTACGGCGTGTACGATTTTGAGCAGTACCGCTACAGCGAAGGCCCGGCACTCACCTGCAGCAACCTCTATCCGCAGCTTTACAGCCGCACCTTCTACGACGAGATGAGCAGGCTCGGTACTGCCCCCGTAGTGAACCTGCTGCGCTGTGCATGGGCGGGCAGCCAGAAATACGGCAACGTGGTCTGGTCGGGCGACGTGCCCAGCACCTTCGAGGCATTCTACGATCAGCTGCAGGCAGGGCTGAACATGGGGCTTGCGGGCATTCCGTGGTGGACGACGGACACCGGCGGCTTTATGACCGACGACGTAAATGACCCGGATTTCCGCCAGCTGCTCATCCGCTGGTACGAATTTTCCGTCTACTCTCCGGTGCTCCGCATGCACGGCGACCGCGGCCCGTACAATATTCCCGCGCTGGACGACCGCGACTGGGGCGGCGGCTACCTGCACACCGGGCAGCCCAACGAACTGTGGAGCTACGGTGAAGAAAACTACCGCATCATGAAAAAATACTACGGTATCCGCACGGCGATGAAAGACTACATCAAGTCGCTGTTCGATGAAGCGTCGGAAAACGGTTCGCCGCTCATCCGTACCATGTTCTACGAATTCCCGCAGGACAGGCAGTGCTGGGAACTGCAGGACCAGTACATGTTCGGCAGCAGATACCTGGTAGCTCCCATTTTCCGCCTGAACCAGTTCGAACGCGACGTGTATCTTCCGGCAGGCACCTGGCGCGATACCCGCGACGGCAGCGAACATGCGGGCGGCTGTACCATCCGCACAGCGGCACCGCTTGACGCAATGCCGGTTTTCGAGCGCCTTTAGGCAACGCAAAGGAGCCTTCAGTGACAGACATACACAGCAGCGGCACAGGGCAGTACCGGGAAGACTTGCCGCCCGGCACTCCGTTGCCGCCCGGTACCACGCTTGCCGTCTACCAGGGAGAACGCCCTGTGTTCCAGAGCAGCGGAAAGTGGCTGCATCCGCTCTTTGAGCTGGAACAGGCATTTTCCGCCGGCACGCTCCCGCCGGCAGCAGGGCTTTCCCTGCACGATTCTGCAATCGGCAAAGCAGCCGCCGTGCTCATCATCCGCATGGGCATCCGCCGCATCCATGCAGACATTGCCAGCGGACTTGCGCGCGATTACGTGCAGGAAGTAAACCGGAACCTGCCCGCCGGGGAACAGGTGGAATTTTCGTACACACACCTTGTGGAGCGGCTGCTGTGTGCCACAGAAGCACAGCTTGCCCCCCTGCAGGACAGCGACAGCATGTATTTCCTGCTGCGTCAGCGCGCCCAGCTGGTCTGCGGCACCGAAGTCTGCGTACAGGACATAAGCGCACCGTTCGGCAAAATCCAGCATCTTTCCTTCAGTCTGAAACCGGGCGCACACCTCATGGTGCTGGGCGAAAACGGCGCGGGGAAAACAACGCTGCTCCGGATGCTCGCAGGAATCACACAGCCCTTGTCCGGCACCATCACCATCGGGGGAAGCAAACCGTCTGCGCTGCCCAAATACACCATCGGCTACATTCCCCAGCAGACCGACACCGTCGGCGTAAGCCTTTCCGTGGAGGAAGTCGCAGGGCTCGGCATTCCCCCGCGCACAAAGGGTGCCGAACGGCGCAGGCTCGTGGAAAGCGCGCTTGCACGGACTGGCAGCCTGCACCTGCTGAAGCGCAGCTTTGCAAGCCTGAGCGGCGGAGAAAAACAGAAAGTTTCGGTATCCCGCTGCCTTGCCCAGCATGCACGCCTGCTGCTGCTTGACGAACCAACCTCCGCACTCGACGCGGAAAACCGCTGCATGGTAACGGACATTCTGCGCTCGCTCACAGTAACGGAAATTCCGACCATCATCACCGTAACCCACGACCGGGAACTTGCCGCCATGCACGGCGGGGAAGTCCTGCTGCTGGGCGCACAGGCTGCCCCCGCACCGGGACAGGAGGAATGCCATGCCTGAAATTTTTCAGCTGTTCACGCTTGCTCCCGTGCTGCGGGGGCTGGTAGCAATGATGGTCGCGGGCACAGGCTTCCCGCTGTGCGGCGTCATGGTCGTGCGGCTCGGCCTTATTCCCCTGCGCTACATGATGATGCACGGCGTTATCCTTGGCGGGGCCGTTGCACTTGCCGCAGGGGTGCCGCTCGTACCGGCCGTCATTGCGGTAAACATGATAATGGTGGGAATCATGCTCGTGTTTTCGGAAGGAAACATGCACGGCTTTACCGGTGCCAGCGCAGCAACCATGGTGCTCAGCATGGCACTTGCATCCACCATCACGCACGTCTGCGATGTTCCCGCAAAAGATACGCTCAGCCTGTTGTGGGGCAGTCCCTTTACGCTGTCAGTGCAGGACATCGGCATACTGGTGCTGCTTGCGCTGCTGCTCGTCCTGTACATAATCTTCAACTTCCAGAACATACTCGCGCTGTTCTTCAACCGGGAAACGGCGGCGGCAATGGGCGTGCGCGTTACCTTCCATTACACGCTCATGGTTGCAATCGTCGCACTCACCGTTGCACTTGCAATGAAGCTGCTCGGCGCATTCCTTATCGATGCGCTGCTCATACTGCCGGTGCAGTGTGCCGCCGCTCACCTGCGGCTGTCATCCCGCGGGAGCAGCGTAAAAAAACTTTTTGCAGCAGGGAGCGCGTTCGGCTTCATCTTCTCAAGCGCAGGATACTGCACGGCGGTGCTCGCCGACCTGCCGCCGGGGGCAACCATTGCACTGCTTTCGGGAATCACCTATAGTATATACATCATGCTCCTGCACCGGAAAGACAAAGGGCAGGACAGGAGGAAACAATCATGAAGAAGAGTGTAAAAGCTTATGCAGCGCTGCTGATGCTGGCAGTGCTTACCGCAGGCATTGCTTCCGCAGCCGGATGGAAGCGGAAGAAGAACAAGGATGCAATCACGGCATCTACATCATGGACGGCGGCATTTGCAGACATTGCAGGCGTTGATTCCGTCACCGCAATTGCCCCCGCAAGCATGCGCCATCCCCCGGAGTACGAAATCACCGTGGATGACATCCTGACCGTAAACAAAAGCAAAGTGTTCATCTACGCAGGATTCGAGCGCATGATGCAGACGCTCGGCAGCAGCGCCGGAAATTCCGACACGCAGATGGTGCAGATTACCTGCGACAATTCAATCGAAACAGTTACCGCCGGCGCAGAAAAAATTGCCGCCGTCACCGGTACGCAGGCAAAGATGAAGAAACGGCTCGCCGAGTACACGGACGAAATACATGCTGCAGCCGCTGATTTGGAAAAGCGCGGACTGAAGGGCGCACGCGTGCTCTGCAACAAAAACCAGACGTACCTTGCAAAGGATCTGGGACTGGAGATTGCCGCAGTGTTCGGCCCCGGCCAGGTGACTGCCGCCCAGATTGCAGACGCAAAGGCAGGCGGCTACCAGTTCATCATCGACAATGTGCACAACCCCGTGGGCCAGCCGCTGGCAGAAGTGGCGCCGGATGCAAAGTACATCGTCTGGCGGAATTTCCCGGAAGCCGTGGAACGGGGGGCGCTGCTCAAAGTCGTCCGCCAGAACATCGCGCTGCTGACCGAATAAAGGCAGCTGCGTCGCATTGCCCCCCTGCCCCATGCAGCGGGTGCTTGCGTTTTCGGGGAAGCAGCACTATACTAAATTATATGAAAGTACCCAGACTGATTACACTCGCGCTTGCCTGCATTCTCTCCGTTGCAGCGGCAAGTGCAAAAGAAAAGATTTCCGTCGGAATACTGGACGGCCCGTCTTCAATACCAGCCGCATATCTTATGCACAAGCACAAAACCGGCAGCAGGCAGCTCAGCTTTACCAGCTTTGCCTCTCCGCAAATCCTGCTGCCAAAGATGATAAAGGGCGAAATTGACATCGGCTTCTTCCCGCCGAATGTGGCGCTCAAAGCATACAACAGCACCGGCGGAGCAATCCTGTGCGCAGGAATCACGGAGACCGGCTGCCTCTTCCTTGTCACGCAGGACACTGCCATCAAGCAGCTTTCCGACCTCCGCGGAAAGAAAGTGCATTCCGCCGGGCACGGTGCAACGCCGGAATACATGTTCAAGTGGCTGCTCGCGCAGAACGGCATTCCCGCAGACACGGATGACGGCATTCAGCTGGACTATTCAATTGCACCAAAGGAACTGCCTGCACAGCTGATCTCCGGAAAAGTGCACTATGCACTCGTGCCGGAACCCTTTGCAACAGTCGCCGTGCAGAAGTCATCCCAGAGCGTGCGGGCGCTGGACATCCAGCAGCTCTACGCGGAGGCCACAGGGAATCCCGAAGCAACATATCCGATTACCGTTATGGTTGTGCGCAAAAAATTCGCGGAGCAGCATCCCGAACTGGTCCGTCAGTTCATGAAGGACTTCAGCAAGGCGATTGCATGGACAAACAGCAATCCCAAAAAAGCCGGGGAATTCGTGGAACTGCATCTTAAGACACTCAGCGCAGACATTGTGAATGCGTCAATTCCCACAAGCAATTTTGTCTGGAAAGGCGCAGCGGAAGCCCGCCCGGAAATCGAAAAGAACATGCAGCTTTTCCTCGACTTTGCGCCGGAATCAATCGGAGGAAAACTCCCCGATGAAGATTTCTACTTCAAATAAAAAACACCTGCTCCCCACGCTGCTTTCTTTTTTATGCCTGCTTGCCGTGTGGGGAATTCTTGCGCACTGCATGCATGCCCCGCTCATCCTGCCGACGCCCGCAGCAACTGCCCGCGCACTGGCAGCCTATGCGCGGCGCACCGATTTCTGGCTGGCAGCCGGCGCAACGCTTCTGCGCAGCATAGTGGCATTCTGCATTGCAACGCTGCTCGGTACGGCCGTCGGGGCACTCTGCGGAAGCTCCCCGTGGCTCAGGGCGTTTTTTGCATTCCCCGTGGAACTGGTCAGGGCAGCGCCGGTCGTCTCGTTCATCCTCATCGCAGTGTTCTGGTTCACGTCCGGCACCGTACCAATTTTTGTGTCCGTGCTTGCGGCATTTCCCATCATGACGGCAGCCGTAACGGAAGGCTTTAGCCGCAAGGACGAAAAACTGCTGGAGATGGCGCAGGTCTACCGCTTCACCAAGCGGCAGCAGTTCCGCTGGATTACCCTGCCCGCGCTGATACCGCCGTTCTGCACGGGCGCAGTGTCGGCATTCGGGCTTACGTGGAAGGCAACCATCGCCGGGGAAGTGCTCTGCCTGCCGCGGACGGGAACGGGCATGCTCATGCAGACCGCGCAGATGCACCTGGAAACAGCCGACGTAGCTGCAATTACGCTGGTAACGGCGGGACTCAGTTTTGCACTGGAACGCGGTGCCGCATTCCTGCTGGCAGGAAGGATTGCCCGTGCAGGATGATTTTTCACTTTCCTTCAGCACGCTGTCGCTGAGCCGGGGGAACAAAGAACTTTTCAGAGATTTCTCTTTTACTGCGGAAGAAAAAAAAGTAAGCTGCATCATGGCACCGTCCGGCAGCGGCAAGACAACGCTGCTTTCATGGATTGCGCGGAAACTCTGCGCGGAAGGCCGGATCGTTTCGTTTCTTTTCCAGGAGCCACGGCTGATTCCGTCAGCGACGGTGCTGCAGAATGTTCTGCTGCCGCTCAGCAATGTGCTGCCGCCGGAAACCGCGCTCCGCAGGGCAGCAGATTTTCTTGAACGCGTGCAGCTGGGGCAAAAAGCGCACAGCCTGCCCGCAGCCCTGAGCGGCGGGGAACAGCGCCGTGCTGCCGTGGCGCGCAGTTTTGCCTATCCTGCACACATCCTGCTCATGGACGAGCCGTTCCAGTCGCAGGACCTGAAGATAAAACTGGAACTGTGCCGTGTACTGCGGGAGCTGCTTGCCGCCGAACCGCGCACCGTGCTCTGCGCCACCCACGATATCCGCGAAGCAACAGAAATCGCCGACCGCATACTCATCATGGAAGGCTCGCCGCTCGCCGTAAAAGAAGACATCCGCGACGTGCAGTCCCAGCCCCGCGCCCTCCTTTCCGCCCGCCTCGAAGCACTCATCGGCTGAAGCGCCTGCAATCTGCAGTTTACCGGCAGCTGTACGCCGTTGTCTTTTTGTGATATACTTAAAATATCATGGCAGTTAAAAAATCACAACT
>CADCQA010000054.1 GCA_902803415.1 uncultured Spirochaetaceae bacterium
CGGCGCTGCCTGACGCAGAACCGCTGCCAGGGAACCGCGGTTTTTTGTTCCTCCGCCGTGCTTCCCTGTTTCCCGCCAGAGCGAGATGAGCGCAGGGATGTGCTTTTCCAGCTGCTGCTCTGCCTGTGTTTTTTTCATGCTACAGCCCGCTGGTCGGAATGCGGTACACGGAGCCGCAGTTGCGGCAGATGATTTCCAGCGTGTCATCTTTTTTGAGTTCCGCCAGCTGATCCGCGGGCAGACGGCGCAGGTGCTCGGCATAGCTTTCTTCCGAACAGGGGCAGTCAAAGACAATGCTGCGGTGCAGTGCAACTACCGGCGAAAATGACCCGAAAAGTTCCTGCAGCAGCTCCTCGTGGGTGCGCCCCTGACTGAACCACAGCCCCAGCGACGGCGCCGTCCGGAATACCGACTCTACGTCCGTTATGAGGGCGTCATCCGCTGCCTTGTCGGAAGCACTGTCTATCTGGGCGCCGCGCTTCTGCACGCCGTTGTAGGTGCCGCCGCTTTCCGGCATCACCTGAATGAATATGCCACCGGCGCCGATGATGCGCCCCTGCTTGTCCATCTGGATGGACGTGGTGAGCGCGGTCTTGAGCTGGGCGCTGCGGTCAAAATAAAATACTATGTCGTCGGCGATGTTTCCGGTCGTGTTTACGGAACTTGTCTGCGGATATTTGTCTTCCGGGTGGACGGTCTGAATGGTCATGTAGCCTTCGCCGCCTAAAAAGGGGCGCAGGTCCCAGTTTTCCAGCGGCTTTTCCACGGGGATGTGCGTTTCCATCAGGTAGCCGCGGACCCAGCCGGTAGAATCTGCCTCTACGCAGAAACCCTTTGCCGGGGAGTCGGGAACGTCGTAATGCAGGCTCAGATGCTCGCGCCCTTTCATCAGTGCGGGGATAAGCAGGGCGGCACTCAGGCACGCCTGCCCCAGTATGTAGCTTTCCAGTATTCCCGTGTTGTGCTGCGCCCGCATCTGGTTTACAAAGCGGGTGCCCTGGAACAGCGCCCCGCGGATGCGCCCTTCGCACATCGTAAAGTGTATCATGTCATCTGCGGGCAGCGCCGCCAGATATTCGGACAGTTCCTTGTCCTGAATTGGTGCTTGAATCATGTGGATTTCCTCATTGGGCGCCCGGAAACCGGCCGGCTTCCGGGTCTGATTTTCAAGATGCCCTTTATTTATTATATGTGCGTTTTACCTTGAGTGTTGTTGTCATTGCCAGCGGCTCCGTAAGGAACGTTATCTTTGTTATGCGCTGGTAGGGCTGCAGGCGCTTGTTCACCTTGCTGACGGCGGCGCGGACGGCATCCTGCACGGGACCCGGCGTGGTGCCGTCGCGTACCAGCTTCATCCGCTCGTATACCGCATCGCTGGGGTAGACAAGTGCTTCCAGTTCTTCGGAATGCTTTTCCTCGTCCGCGATGTAGCCCTGCACCGTAATCTGCTGGATGTCGCCTTCCAGCTGGAACATGTCTTCGATTTCCTCCGGGTAGACATTCTTTCCGCCTTCGGTCACAATCATGTTCTTGGCCCGGCCGGAAAGCATCAGGTAGTTTTCGGAATCAAGCCAGCCAAGGTCGCCGGTTTTGAACCAGCCGTCATCCGTGAACATTTTTGCGGTTTCTTCGGGCATTTTGTAGTAGCCCTGCATGACCATCGGCCCCTTTACGCAGATTTCCCCGATGCCGTCTTCATTCGGGTCAAGGATTTTCATTTCCATCCATCCGGCAAAGTAGCTGCCCACGCTCTCAATCTTGAAGTGCTCCACGGGATTGAGTGCAATGATGGGCGAAGTTTCCGTAAGCCCGTAGCCCTGCACAAAGTTGATGCCCATTGCGTTGAAGAATTTGAAGACCTGCTGCGAAAGCGGCCCGCCGCCGCTGATGGCAATGCGCACCGTGTACAGGTTCGCCTGCTGGAGCACGGCCTTGAACATCTGCTTGCCGGGGTTCACGCCGAAAAGCTTTTTTATCAGGTAGGACACTTCCATCAGGATGCGGATGACGGCGTAGACAACCATGCCCTTTGACTTGAGCCCCTTGATAATGCCGTCTGCAAGCTTGTTGAACAGCAGCGGCACTCCCAGCATCATGGTTATGCCGCCTTCCTTCAGGTCGCGCATCATGCGGGAAACTGCCATGCTCTTGCCGAATACGATTTCTGCACCCACGCACAGGGATTCAATGAAGACCGCCTGCATGGTGTAGGCGTGGTGGATGGGCAGCAGGGCGTAGAACACGTCGTCGCAGGTGATAATCATATTTGTCTGGGCGATGAAGGCATCGCTGACCAGGTTGCGGTGACTCAGCATAACGCCCTTGGGGGTGCTTGTCGTGCCGCTCGTAAAAAGGATTGCCGCGGTGTCTTCCGGTACCGGTGACGTGATGGGGGCTTCCTTCTGCGTGTGCAGGTTAAAAACGTAGACATCCGGGTGCTTGCTGCTGAGCGAATACACGGCAAAGGGCTGCTTTTTTTCTGCATAGTGGCCGTATTTTTCTTCGTCCACAAAAAGCAGCTTGGGTGCTGCGGTTGCCAGCAGGTTTTCCTGCTCTTCCGTGTGCAGCGCGTAATCCAGCGGGCAGATGATTGCCCCCAGCGACACTGCCGCCAGGAAAACGACGCCCCATTCCGGGGAATTCTTACCGGTGACTGCAACGCGGTCGCCATGCGTAACGCCTTCTGCTGCCATCCAGCGGGCCAGCGTCTCTGTCTTCTCCTGCACCTCGGCAAAGCTCAGGGTGCGCTTGCTGCCGCCTTCACCGTCAAAGTCGGTAAAAAAGGGGTGCTTTGCATTGCGCGCAGTGCTTATGCGGAGCATTTCCGGCAGCGTAGGCCAGGCTCCCGTAAAGAGACTTTCTTTGTATGGTTCCAGAATAGCGGTTGGTTTCCAGTCTTTTAGTGAATTCTGCATAATAGTTCTAGTATATCATGAAAGTGCTGATAAGTAAAAGATTAAAGGGCCTCCCGGAAAAACTTATTTGCGGGGAACGCCCCGCGGCTGCTGAAAATAAACCTCATCAGGGCTGCATTTTGCTCCGATTCATAAAATATGAAGCTGAACAGAATTTTTTTTGCTGCGGCAATGCTCCTGCTCACCGTGGTGTTTGCCCAGACACTTACAGCTGCCGATAAAGTCTCTGCTGAACGCCAGCGTCTCATCGACTATGCGCTTTCCCTTAAGGGCACGCCGTATGTGTACAGCGGCAAAACGCCGGAAAGCGGCTTTGACTGTTCCGGCTTTGTGTCCTATGCTGCCTCCCATGCCGTAAACGTGCAGATTCCCCCGACTTCGCAGGCAATCTACACGCACCGCAACGTCAAGCTTATCGAAGAGGACGAGCGGGAACCGGGCGACCTGATGTTCTTCAAGACCACGGGAACCGGCAAGGTGTCGCACGTGGGCATCTACCTTGGCAAGTACAACGGCAAGGGTAAATTCCACGGCAAGCGGCTTTTTATCCATGCGGCGAGTGACGGCCCGGAAACCGGCGTCATCATCAGCGCAATCGACGAAAAGTACTGGCAGAGCCACTTCTGCGGCTACGGCAGGATTCTTCCCCCCACAAAATAACCCGCTGGTGCCCGGAGCTGCGGGGCAATCCTGCGCTTCCGGCGGCACTCTTTTGAAACCTGCCGCCCGTTTTGTTGTTTAACGGGTATGACGAAAGGAAAATATCTTTATTCATTTGTATATCTTCTGCTGCTCTTTGCGCTTTCGGGCTGTTCTGCCTCCATTGCAATCCAGGCAAATGCTGACCGCAGTTCTGCCGTGCAGTTTTCTATGGATTTGGGCAAGACGCTGGCAGATACGGTGTCCATGGCGGCAATGATGAACGGCGGCAGTGCTGATGACGGGCTGTTTTCCGCCGACATGGTTTCGCGGATTCAGCAGTCCTTTGACGGCAGCGACATCAGGGAACCGAAAGTTTCCGCGCCGTCCGGCAGGGAACTGAGCATTTCCGGCTCCATAAAGCCCCCGGAAGCCCAGAAAGCCGTTACCGTGAATAACATCAAGGCGGCGAATTTCATTACCTGCACGTCAAAATCGCTTACGGTCATACTGTCGCCGGATACGGTAACGCAGCTGACCGCCCTGCTGCCGGATGATTCCCGGAATTATCTGGATTTGTTCATGGCGCCGATTTTTACCGGCGAAAGCATGGATGCCGCCGAATACCGCGACCTGATAGCCGCCGTGTACGGGGAAGAACTTGCTGCCGAGCTGGAAAAATCCGCCGTGCAGATGAGCCTTGCCCCGCCTGCGGGCTGCAAAATCAGCAGTGCCTCCCTGTCCGAAACCGGACGTTCCCGCACTTCCGCGAACAAGGCCGTCTTTTCCGTGCCCCTGCTGGAATTCCTTACGCTCAGGAATGCAAAGACATTCAGCATCACCTGGTAAAAAGCCCTGTCCCGCCGCACGCTGCGGGGCTGGCATTTGTGCGGGAATTGTGCTATCCTTTTTGCTGATGCAAAAGGAGGCACATTCCATGAATGAAGTTTATGAGTTTATCAAGTCCTGCGGGACATATTACCTTGCCACTGTTGAAGACGGCCAGCCGCGCAACAGGCCGTTCGGCACGGTGAATATTTTTGAAGGCAAGCTGTACATTCAGACCGGCAAATCAAAACCTGTTTCCCATCAGATTCAGAAAAACCCCAAGGTGGAGCTGTGCTGCTTTAACGGAAAGGAATGGCTGCGGCTGTCCGGCACGCTGGTGCGCGATGACCGCCGCGAGGCAAAGGCCGACATGCTGGAACATTTCCCCAGCCTGAAGGCAATGTATTCTGCGGACGACGACAATACCGAAGTGCTCTACTTTAAGGATGCAGAGGCCGTGTTCTCCAGCTTTGCTGCGGCACCGCGGACTGTCCGCTTCTAGGATTACGGGAATTGCCCGGCGGGTGTAACGGTGATACAGATTTTCGGTACCAATAAATCATTTGATTGCAAGGCGGCACAGCGCTTCTTTAAGGAGCGGCGCATTCCCTTTCAGTTCATCGATCTGAAGGAAAAGGCTTTGTCGCGCGGCGAATTTGATTCCGTCGTGGCTGCCCTTGCCCGCTCGGAAGGCGGACGTGCGGCTGCCGTGGATTCCATGGCGGACAAGGCGGCAAAGGACTATGCATCCTTTGCCTACCTTGATGACAGCAGCAAAGAAGACAAGCTGTTTGAAAACCAGCTGCTGCTTAAACTGCCCGTCTGCCGTAACGGCAAGGATGCTGCCACTGTCGGCATGCAGCAGAAAGTCTGGGAAGGCTGGCTATAATTTTTGCACGCCGGAAAAAAGGAGATTTTTATGGCAGCAACACTGATTGTATATTATTCGCTTGAAGGAAATATTGCTTTTGTGGCGGAAGCTCTGGCAAAGCAGCTGGGGGCAGAGGTGTACCGCCTGGAAACCGTAAAGGAATACCCGAAAAAGGGCCTTTTGAAATTCCTGCACGGCGGGCGCGACGCTTCGCTTGGCTTTAAGCCGGAGCTGAAAGGAACGCTTCCGGATTTGTCCGGCTATGAGCAGGTGATTGTAGGCACGCCGGTCTGGGCCGGAAAGCCTTCTGCACCGCTTGCCGCATTCCTTGACAAGGTTGATTTTACCGGGAAAAAGGTATCTGCCTTTGCTTCTAGTGCGGGCGGCTCTGCGGAAAAATGCCTTGCGGCGATTCGTGCCGCGGCAGAACGCAAAGGCGCCGCCTTCGGGGCAGTGCAGTCCTTTGTAAACCCGCTCCGTTCCCCGGAGTCCGCGCTGGAAGCAGTCAAGGCCTTTGCCGCCCAGCTGTAAATTCCTTGTAAAAGTCAGACGCTGCCCTGCTAGTCCTCACACGGGGCGGCAACGGCAATACATTCGCCCATCTGCACAGGCGTTTCGCAGCCCATACGGGAATTGTCTGCAATGTCACTGCGAAGGGAAAGC
>CADCQA010000055.1 GCA_902803415.1 uncultured Spirochaetaceae bacterium
GCAGCTCTCATGCTGCTCATCCTGCTGTTCGGTACACCGCTTATCATCTGGCTGCCGGTTCCCGTACTGACCGGCATCGTCATCGCAGCGCTCATCGGAACGCTGGAATTTTCCCTTGCCCGCAGGCTCAGTTCTGTTGACCGCACGGAATTTTTCATCTTCATGGCGGCGCTGCTTGCAGTCCTTCTGCTCGGCACCATCTACGGAGTCATCACCGGCGTGCTGCTCTCCGCCGTTACCTTCATCATCAGGCAGGCTTCTCCCGCCGTCGATTTTCTTGGAATTGTACCGGAAATGGAAGGCTTTTATTCGCTCACCCGCAAAGCCTCTGCAGCAGTTCCCATCAAGGGCGTCATCATCTACCGCTTTTCCGGCCCCCTGTTCTACGCGAACATCGGCACCTTCTGCGGCGGCATAGAACAGGCCGTCCGCCCGGACACGCACACCATTGTTGCAGATGCAAGCGGCATCGGAAGCATAGACGCAACGGCAGCGGAGCAGCTGCTTGCCCTGCACCGTACGCTGGCGGCACGGGGACTGCGCTTCTACCTTACCGGGCACGTGAGCAGTGTAAACGACAAGCTGCGGACATTCGGCGCGCAGGAGCTCATCCACAGGCGCGTGGTCAGGACAAGCATTGCAGCTGCACTGGAAGATGCCGGGCTGAAGCCGCCCTACCCCGCGGACAAGAATTACACGGCAGAAAAAAAATACAACCTGCAGATTGCGGAATTTGAATGGGCCTTTGGCAACCGTGCAGAACAAATCATGCAGGAACTTGCGCTTGCCGTTGCGCAGGACATTGCTTCCACCGGGGAACTGGACATGGAACGCATACGCAGGAAGGAAAAGGACTATTCAGACGGATACTGGGATGAAGTTGATGAGGATGAATTTCTTGACGTGCTGGCATTCCAGATTGACGTGCTGTACGCAGAGGGACGCATCAGCGACGAAAGCACGGTACAGCGCATTGAAGAGAAAATAAACGAGCTGCACATGCAGCTGGAAGAAAAGCTGCTGGGGCGCAGCGCCGAAGCCATGAAGCAGATTGTGCACCACCGCTACCTGCTGGACAAGCACATCAAGGAACATTTTCCCCGCCTGTACGGCACGCTGGAACTGGAACGGGAACATTATTTTGAACAGCTGCTCATGCAGAATTCCCCGCTCGCAAAAAAGCTTGCGGAACTCATTTCGCAGGAAGAAGAAACGGACAGCCCGGCACACGGCAGCAGGACACCTGCAGAACCAGGCGAACAGGACTAGCGGCAGCATGCAAGGTTCCCTGCCGGGAACCGGTTCCCTTTGTTATTTTTCTTGTAACCAAAGTAGTATTGCCCTGTTTATATAAGTGATTGCGCAAGAGCAAATCACTGCAGTTTTATGCGCATGGGCCGGGCACACACGGCTCATACAAGTTTTCTGCATCCTCCTCTCCTTTGACCCCCATCTGCCCGTCGGGCGGGTGGGGGTTTTCCTTTGCCGGAGGAATCAGGCCATCTGGTTCAGCGCGCTTACCACGGCATCAACACCGGTACGTCCGGTATTCGTGGACTTGCCCACGCCCCAGAACTGCCGACCGTCCTCGCAGGTAATCTGCACGTACGCAACGGCGGAAGTATTGTTTCCCGTACCAACGCTGTGCTCGTGGAAAGCCGTAACCATAAAGCGCGGTACAGGAGTCTTTGCAAGCGCATTAATGAACGCGTCAATCGGACCGTTGCCCTTGTCGCCGATAGCATACTGAGTGCCCTTCCACGTGACCACCGCGCGGCACAGAACGGTTTCTTCCGCGGAGCTGTCCTTTTTGCCCTCAAGGTGAGTTTCGGCAAGGTCAATGATTTCCATGTTGCCCTTTGCCTCAAGCCACTGCTTCACAAAAATATCGTAGATTTCCGCAGCCTTCAGCTCGCGCTGTGCATTGTCCGCAGCCTGCTTGATGACATCGCCCAGCGCCGGATGCATTGCCTTGGGCAGCGAAAGGCCGTATTCCTGCTCAAGGATGAACGCGGCACCGCCCTTGCCAGACTGGCTGTTTATCCTGATAATGCCCTCGTACTGCCGCCCGATGTCGTGCGGGTCGATAAGCAGGTAGGGAACATCCCACAGTGCATCCTCCGGCATTTTTGCGCGCGCCGCCATTCCCTTGCGGATGGCATCCTGGTGGCTGCCGCTGAATGCAGTAAAGACAAGCTCCCCGGCATAGGGCGCGCGCGGGTTGATTTCCATACCCGTGAACGTGCGGTACTGCTGCGCAATACCCTCAATGTCGCGGAAGTCAAGCTCCGGGTCAATGCCCTGAGAGAACAGGTTGAGCGCGACGTTCACCACGTCAAGGTTACCGGTGCGCTCACCGTTACCGAAAATGCAGCCTTCCGTGCGGTCAGCTCCGGCAAGCAGTGCAAGTTCCGCGGAAGCAACGCCCTCGCCGCGGTCATTGTGGCAGTGCGTACTGATAATCACACTGTCACGGTTGCTGATATGCCTGGAAAAATATTCAATCTGGTCTGCATAGACATTCGGGGATGCACATTCCACCGTCGTCGGCAGGTTCAGGATAATCTTGTTTTCCGGTGAACAGCCCCACTCCGCCTTTACCGCCTCACAGATTTCTACGGCATAGTCAATTTCGGTCATGGAAAAACTTTCCGGCGAATATTCAAGGCGGATACGCTTGCGGTCCTCTTCGCTCAGGCAGGATTTTATGCATTTGACGCCGTCAACGGCAAGCTGCTTAATCTCTTCCTTTGTCTTCCCGAAGGTGTACTTGCGCTGCGCCGGAGACGTGGAATTGTAGATGTGGAAAATGGCCTTGGGAGCGCCCTTCAGGCACTCAATGGTCTTCTGCACCAGCTTTTCGCGTGCCTGGCAGAGCACCTGAATGGTCACATCGTCGGGGATGCGGTGCTCCTCGATAAGACGGCGGATAAATTCGTACTCGGTGTCGCTTGCAGCGGGGAAGCCGACTTCAATTTCCTTGAAACCGATTTTTACCAGCAGGTCAAAGAACGCAAGCTTTGTCTCTATGCCCATCGGATCCACAAGCGCCTGGTTTCCGTCGCGAAGGTCAACGGAACACCACAGCGGTGCCTTGGTAATCTTGCGGGACGGCCATTCGCGGTTTTCCAGCGGAATGTCGGCAATCGGGGCATACTTGCCTTTCGGATTCATAACAGACATAAAAAACTCCTTTTTGACCTGCGCGGCAGCAGAATCTTCTTTTGCACTTTTAAAACAAAAAGACCTGCCGCCGAAGCAACAGGTCTTGTGATTTCTTGTTCAAACGAAAACAACACAACTACGCGCAGACCTATCTTCGGCACTCTGATGAGGAAGTAAGCTGTAGTAGTAGGACAGTCATTTTCATA
>CADCQA010000056.1 GCA_902803415.1 uncultured Spirochaetaceae bacterium
CGGAATTACATTCACAGTCCTGCTTATCGTGTACTTCTGTTCATCCCTGCTTCTTTTTTTGCTATTACACAGGAACGGCGATTCAGTTTACAAGCTTCTAAAAGAAGTGTCTGAAAAATTTCTTACATCATACAGGAAAAATGAAGTTCCTGCCACAATCACCGCAATAGTCATTCTTATATCATTTCTAGGAGCACTTTTCTGCGATTTCCGGAACGGCGATTCTCTGTCCTATCACCTGGTAAGGATTGCCGAATGGGCACGGCAGCATTCCGTCAATTTCTATTACCCCCTTGCGAGCATTCAATTGACAGCCCCAGTTCTTGCCGAATATCTTGCACTGCATTCCTACATATTGTTTAGAAGCGACGCATTCATAAATCTTATACAGCATTTTTCCTACTGCATCTCCGCCCTCTGCATTTTCAAGACCTGCAGAAAACTGGGCATCCATGAAAGCTTGTGCTATATGGGAACGTTGCTGTTCCTCACAATGCCGATAGCATTTGCTGAATCCATGACCACACAGGTTGATTTGCTGAGCACGCTCCTCGTTCTGATATTCTTTTACTACATTCTGAACCTAGTCCAATGCCAGAAAATTGAATTCGCCGCAGCTCACACGGAAAACTTTGTGCTGGCAGCATTCTGCTTCGGGCTCGGCTACCTGGCAAAGCCTTCTGCATGTCTGCCGATGAGCATAGTCATTCTCTATTTTGCCATTGCTTCTCTAGTGAAAAAGCAGATGCCCCCGCCTGTATACATACGCTACATCCTATTATGTTCAGCAATCTTTGCGATACTTGTGTCGGAGACTTTCATCCGTAACGCTTACTATGGGAGTATTGACACAAGCGAAGTTTCTTCCGAAATAATCATTGGAACCTGGTCACCGAAATTCGTTCTGCTGAATTTCACAAAAAATCTGTGTCAGCTTTTAAAATTCTCTAAAGAAGAAATGCTGGAGGATTTCTGTCTCCACCTCGCAAATGCTTTTAATATTGACATAAATGACCCCATGATAAGCTTTTACAAAGATTTTTTTCTTCTTCGGTCATACCTTATGGACAATGCAAATAGTCCGCTTGTAGTGTTTCTTGGAATACTCCTGCTACCGGTATTTATAACGCTTGCATGCAGGAGCGAAAAAACAGCAAACAGTTTTTCAGCAGTTCTTTTCCTTGCAGCATTTTCAATTCCTTTGATTCTCAGATGGCAGCCATGGGGAACTCGCCTGATGCTCCCGTCTATCAGCCTTCTGTGCATTTTTATTCCTTCCGTGCTCAACCAATTTTCATCAGCGATGTTCAAGAAAACATTGGCAGGGCTGTTTATGGGTTTGATTATTGTATTCCTTGTTCCCCAAGTACAAATCCATGATTTTCAGTTTGAAGAGGGCGCAAGAACAGCAAGGATCCGTTTTCGGGACAAAAATAGTATGTCGGAATCAGCCTTCAAAGTAGTGATGCAGGATCTTGAGCATTCAGGTATATATATTCACTCTGCCGGAGTTACCAGTACTGGACGCTGCCATGTCTATCAGTTTTTATATCATCTCAACAGAATCGGCATCCCAGCCTGCCAAATTCCAGCACTTGATAACGGCAAGCCCTTGATAGCACTATTGAAAAACAAATCTGTCTGGGACAAATATCTTCGGCACAGTATCAGTTCCCCAGACATGATTATATTGATTGCCATAGGAATTTCACCTCCTGATGAGCTTACTTACCAGAATGAACATTATAAGATCTATACGGGTGAACAATTTCCCCGTGTTCAGAAATTGGAAGGAAAGGATTCCTTTATTTTTATAAAAGAATCTCTCTGGAAATGATCTAACAAAATTTCTTTACCCCCATCGCTCTGGCATAAAACGGCGTTCTGCGTTACGATGGGGGCATGGTAAAGCACATTATATTGTGGCAGCTGAAGGACGATTTGTCTGCTGCCGAAAAAGAATCGGTCAAGAAGGGGATAAAGGAACACCTTGAGGCGCTGCAGGGAACGGTTCCCGGCCTGCAGGAAATCCACGTGCAGACGGACGGTCTTGCATCGTCGAATGCAGATGTCATGCTCGACTGTACGCTTACGGATGAGGCGGCACTTAAAGGCTACGCCGTCCATCCCGCGCATGTGCAGGCGGCAGACGGCTACGTGCGCCCCTACACAAAAACGCGGGTCTGCATGGATTTCAAGGCCTAAAAGCGCCCCTCATCAGCATCAAGCGGGCCAAGCTCGCTGTTCTCCTTGATGAATGCTATCACCTCATCCAGCTGGCAGAATGCAAGCGCAACTACGGTGTCAGCCGCACCGTAATAGACGGCTATGCGTCCCGTCTGCTGGTCTGCAAGCGCCGCCACAGGGAAACAGACGTTCGGCACAAAGCCCGCAACTTCGTAGGGTTCCTCCGGGGTGAGCATGTAACGGCTGCAGCGGTAGCGCACTTTGCTGGGGCAGTCCCGGTCAAGCAGCGCCGCGCTGAACGAATAGACAAAACCGGAACAGGTTGATGAAACTCCGTGGTAGAACATGAGCCAGCCTTCGTCAGTTTCGATGGGGGCGGGACCGCAGCCGATTTTTACGCCTTCCCACCAGGAGCGGCCGCCCTTCTGCATAACCAGGCGGTGCTCCCCCCAATACGTAAGGTCGGGGCTGCGGCTCAGCATGATGTCGCCGAAGGGCGTGTGCCCGGAATCACTGGGCCGGCTGAGCATCAGGTACTTGCCGTCCACCTTGCGCGGAAACAGTACGCCGTTGCGGTTGAACGGAAGGAAAGGATTTTCACGGCGGACGAAGGTCTTAAAGTCTTTTGTCTCCGCAAGTCCAATTGCAGCGCCGTCAAAGTCACCGCACCAGATAATATAGTAACATTCACCGATTTTTACGCAGCGGGGGTCATAGGCATACAGGGGTTCCCAGGGGCGGCCATTTTCGTCCTGCATGCGGATTTTTTCCGTCTCATAGGTCCAGCTGATGCCATCTTCCGAATGACCAAGGTAGAGGAAGGGGCGGCCGGTCGTCGTCTCTCCGCGGAACACTCCGATGAACGCGCCCTCGTGGGGAACAACGGCACTGTTGAATATGCGCCCCATGCCGGGAAAGGGGTTGCGCCTGATGACCGGGTTCGCACTGTAGCGCCACACCGGCAGATTCCAGCCGGCAGGTTTGTCCTGCCAGGGCAGATTCGGGATATCGGTTCCGTTGATTATTTTACTCATATTTCCTCACTC
>CADCQA010000057.1 GCA_902803415.1 uncultured Spirochaetaceae bacterium
CGGCTCCCGAAGACGTGCCCCCAGTAGGCGACAAACCAGCTGCAGCCCTTGTGCAGGCAGAATCCGGCCAGCAGCACGGCTACCAGCAGCAGGAAGGTGCGGAGCTCTCCGTTGGGAATCAGCGTGTTCAGCGCAAAACGGGAAAACATGGGGAACGCAACGTCGATTGCCGCCATAAAAACCGCACAGAACATGTCGGCAACAAAGAGCGTGATATGCGGCTTATAATAGAAGAAAAAAATTTTCAGCGGATGCTGCGTGTAATCCATCATAAACTCCTTCGTGTACATTGTACCTGCTGCAGGCAGTTTTGCCTAGTCTACACATGCATTCCCGCGGCAGCCCACGGCCCTGCGAAAGCACGTCCGACACATTTTCAGCTTAAGTCAATTATTATGCTGCAAAAAAAACTTGCAGTTATGGCGGGGCAAAGTTATAATTATACAAAGCGGCACTGCATCGCAGCAGACCGCCCGCAAGGAGTTTTTTAATGGGTTATAATTCATCAGCCAGGCTTTCCCTTACCGTCAAGCTGCTCTTCATCTTCCTGTCAGTCGTGCTTATCACGAACATCCTGATAGGAGTCCTCACTTACCGGATTTCAGCAAAGGGACTGACAGAGAGCGTTACCAGCCACCTGGACAGAGTTGCCGATGACATCGGAAACCAGGTTGCATCCGTAAACCAGCGGCACTTCCAGTCGCTGCGGGCTATTGCCGCACTCCAGTTCATTAAGGATGAATCCATTCCCCTTGCCGAAAAATCACGGCAGCTTTCCGAGGTGGCAACAGCAATGGAAAGCAACGTGCAGAACATTGCTTTCTACGACAAGGACGGCAATGCAATCACCACGGACGGCCGCCACATGAATTTTGCAAACCGCGTTTACTTTACGGAGGCCATCGCCGGACGCACCTATGTGAGTGACCCCACGTACAGTACGGTTACGGATTCCGTGCTGCAGCATTTCAGCATACCCGTGTACAGCAACGACGGGCGCATCATCGGTGCGATGGTAACGGTCATCAGCGGAAACATCATTCAGGAAACCATCGCTGACATCGACTCCGGCGGCGGCATGCATCCCTCCGTCATCAACTACAAGACAAAAGTGACTGTCGCAAACGTCAATGAGGGCACGGACGAAAATTCCTTTGAGCTTGACAACAACTCCGAACTTGGCGTTGTGATGAATCACATCTTCGAGGGAAAGGACGGCGTGGAAGACTTCTTTGACCCGAACATCCAGCAGCACATGATTGCATCCTACAAGCGCATTCCCGGCTCTGACTGGACGGTTTTTGCCGTTGCGCCTTACGATGCCTACTTTGGTATACTGGCAACCCTGCGCACGTCGGCCATCAGCCTGACGGCCGCAGTCATCGTGATTTCGGCGCTGCTCATCATGCTGTTCATCACCATGCTCTTCAAGCCGCTCAAGACCGTGAAGGAATCCATCACGACCATCGCAAGCGGCAACGCAGACCTGACGCAGCGCATCGATGAAAGTTCCAATGACGAAATCGGCGACGTGGTGAAGGGCTTCAACAAGTTTACGGCCATGCTGCAGACCATCATCAGCGACGTAAAGAATTCCCGCGCAGAACTGAGCAAAGCCGGAAACGACATGAGCAGCAGTGCGCAGAATACAGCAACGTCCATCGACGAAATCATCCAGAACATCAAGAACATGTCCGGCCAGATTCACAATCAGGTTACCAGCGTAAGCCAGACTGCCGCCGCCGTCAACGAGATTGCTTCCAACATCGAGTCGCTGAAGCAGATGATCGAAAACCAGGCTTCCGGAGTGACGGAAGCATCCAGCGCCGTCGAAGAGATGATTGGCAACATCGAATCCGTCAACCGTTCCGTGGACAAGATGGCCAATTCATTCAGCAAGCTGGAAACGGACGCGCAGGGCGGTATCTCCAAGCAGCAGGCTGTTGACAACCAGATTAAGCAGATTGAACAGCAGTCCGTCATGCTGCAGGAAGCAAACGCTGCAATCTCCAGCATTGCGGAACAGACAAACCTGCTGGCTATGAACGCCGCAATCGAGGCAGCCCACGCGGGCGAGGCGGGCAAGGGCTTTGCGGTCGTTGCAGACGAAATCCGCAAGCTTTCCGAAACCTCCAGCCAGCAGTCAAAGACCATCGGCGACCAGCTGAAGAACATACAGGATTCCATTGCCGCCGTCGTCGATGCATCGGCGGACTCAAGCCACGCCTTTGCGTCCGTGTCCAGCCAGATTACGGAAACCGACCAGCTGGTCAGCCTCATCAAGGCTGCCATGGAAGAACAGAAGACCGGCTCGCAGCAGATTACGGCAACGCTGCACAATATGAACGACAGTACCATTGAAGTGCGCAATGCCGCCGCAGAAATGAACGAGGGCAACAAGGCAATTCTGCTGGAAATCGGACGCCTGCAGGATTCTACGGCCACCATGCAGTCCGGCATCGACACCATGGCGGTGGGCGCAGAAAAAATCGACAAGACCGGCGCCGTGCTGGAGACGATTTCCCAGCAGGTTAAGGCTTCCATCGACAAAATCAGCGCACAGATAGACCAGTTTAAGGTCTGAAAAAAGGAAGCTGCCGGCAGCCCCATGCACGGGTCAGGCGGCACCGCCGCTTGGCCCGTGCACTTCCCTCCTCCCCCTTCAATTCTCAAAGCAAACTTAATCCATACAAGTACTTTTTTCTGGACAGGGCAAGATTCTTCTATTATACTGGTAATATGTCGGGGTGTTTCCGGAAGCCTGTGTGCTGCCGCCATTCCTGCACACTGTACGCGCAGGCTGCATGCCCTGCCCTGCATGTTTTCGGAGGTTTTTTGTGACACACAAGCTTATTGCCGCGCTGCTTATTTTGCTGACAGCAGCCCAGATTGCAGTACGGATTGCACCTCCGCTCGTACAGAAAAGTTCACAGAACGAAACAAAGAACAAAATGATTGCCGCGCACATCCATGATACACTGGACAGCAGCATTGAAAAACCGCTCACCATTTCCAAGGCCATGGCGGCAGACAGCTTCCTGCTGCAGGCGCTGAAAGACGAGCCGCATACCGCTCAGCATGTCATGGAGCAGCAGATGGCGGAATACCTGAGCACGCTGAAGGAAAAATTCAACTACATTCAGACCTTTGTGATATCAGAAAAAAGCCGCCGCTACTACACGCCCAAGGGCATCGAAAAAGTGGTGAACCCGCAGGAAGAATCCTACGACATCTGGTACCAGATTTTTCTTGATTCCGGCAAGGAAGTGGATCTGGACACCGACCGCGACCAGCTGAACGACTTCCGCTGGACCATTTTCGTGAATGTCCGCATCACTGACGAGGACGGCACCACGCTGGGCGTCTGCGGCGTAGGCGTATTCATGGACAGGCTGCAGGAGCAGTTCATGCAGACGGAAAAGGAATACGGAGTAAAAATCAACCTTATCGATACGGACGGACTGGTGCAGGTTGATACGGACACTTCAAACATAGCGAACGCATACATTGCGGAGGCGCTGGGCGACAAGGCCGGCAGCGAAGCCTTTACGTACAAAAGGCGGGGCAGATCAGGCTTCCGCATGACGCGCTACATGAAAGACCTTGAATGGTACCTGGTGGTGCAGAGTTTCAGCCAGAAAGAAAGTCTTGCCGGCACCTGGTTTTCCATCATAACGCTCTACATCCTGCTTGCCGCAATCCTCGTCACCGTGCTGATCGGCAACAGAAAACCAAACAGCCACTACATCATTAAGACCGACCTCACGGAAGATACGCTCACCGGGCTGCCGAACCGCAATTACCTGAAGGAATCTTACGGCGAGATGGGCATATTCAACACAACGCGATACAAATCGCTTGCGATGTTTGACATCGACAGGTTCAAGGCCATCAATGAAACGCGCGACGGTGACCGGATACTCGTTACCATCGCGGAACTTGCAAAAAAAACCGTCGACAACCGGGGACTTGTGTTCCGCTGGAGCGGGGACGAATTCGTCCTCTTCCTGGAGATGGACGGAGACGAAGCAGAAGCCCGGCTCAAGAACTTCTGCGAGGAAGTACAGAAGCAGACGGACGTTACGGTTTCCGTGGGAATCGTGGATGTTGACCTGACTGAAAGCATAAAGACAAATTACCACCGTGCAGTCCAGCCATGCTACGCCGTGAAAGAGACCGGGGGAAACGGAGTCAGAAGAAAATGAATACAAATCAGAAAAAGCCCCTGAAAATCCAGATCATTACCAGCATAATCATCTGTTCAACGCTCGCTTTTATTGTATCTGTGGGACTGGTTTTGCGGCTGTATATGAACACGACCAATTTCTATTTTGCACAGAACGTAAGGCTTACCGCAGATAAAAAAGCGTACGAGCTGGATGCATGCTTCCTTGCAGTGGAAGATTCCGTGAATGAAATGCAGGACTACATCCTGCGTACCATAGACGAAGAACGCATCCTGCGCGACAAGGATTACGAGGAAGCCTACATGACGGAACTGACGGAACTGGTGTCCTCAATCGCATTCCACACAAAAGATATTGTTTCCGCGTACTTCCGCATGGAAGCAGAACGCTTCGGCGGCAACAGCGGCATTTTCCTTGAAGGCGGTTCAAAGAACGGCTTTATCAGCATACGCCCCACGGACATAAAGAAGTTTTCGCCCAGCGACACAGAGCACGTAGGCTGGTACTACGCACCCATCTGGAAAAAAGCCCCCGTCTGGACTGCACCGTACGAAAACAAGAACATCAACATCCACATGATTTCGTATGTGGTTCCCCTGTACAAGAACGACACGCTGCTGGGCGTGGTCGGGATGGACATAAATCTTGCAAAAATCAAGAACGTCATCGACTCCCTGCCGGTGGAAGGCGAAATAGGCATCCTTATCGGGGACGACGATACGCACATCTACCACAGCAAGGCGGACAGCTCGCAGAAATCCGTAGAATACTCTGCGGACACCGCAGCACTCATCGATTCATTCAATGATGCACGGGAGGAAAACGGGCAGCTGCTGCGCTTCAACTGGAATTCCAGCCCCTACTACGGTGTAAGCCGCAGGCTGGAAAACGGCATGCAGCTTGTTACCGCCATACCGCAGGCAACATTTGCGGGCATTCGTTTCCAGAACCTGCAGTCGATTATTCTGGCATGTGTATTCACCACGGCAATGATTACCCTGCTCCTGTATCTTGCGGTGCACAATATTATCTCGCCGCTGGAAACCATCACGAATGCTTCGGTTAAGCTTGCGCGCGGCGAGCTGTACCAGCCCATCGACTACCGTTCAAACAACGAGCTTGGCATCCTGGCAGACAACATCCGCATGATGACCAGCCAGATCCGCGAATACATCGAGCACATCAGCGAGCAGACAAAAAAAGAACGCGCGGCAAAGGAAGCCGCCGTCAACGAAAGCAGGAGCAAGAGCAAGTTCCTTGCAAGCATTTACCTTTCGCTGCATGAGCTTGACCTGAACGAAGACACGTTTATGGAAATCCAGTGCCACGACGAAGTTTCCAAGACAATCGGCCTGTCTGTCGGCAACGCCCGCGCCACCGTCCGCCGCGTTATGGAAGCACGCATGGCAGGTACGGATAAAGAGCGGCAGGACTTCCTGAATTTCATTGACTTCAACACGCTGGAAGAGCGCATGAAGAACAAGATTTCCATCTCCAAGGAATTCCAGGGCGTACTGAGTTACTGCCGCGCGCGCTTCATCATGGTAGACAGAAACCCCGACGGCACTCTGCACCACGTGCTGTACGCCGTTGAAAACATCGCCGACGAAAAAACGATGCGCGACAAGCTGCAGGAAGAACGAGACAAAATGCGCATTGAAGCCGAAAAGAATTTTGCCGCATCACAGGCAAAGAGTTCCTTCCTGGCAAACATGAGCCACGAAATCCGCACGCCCATTAACGCCGTACTCGGCATGGATGAAATGATTCTGCGGGAATCCAGGGACGAGGAAATCCTTGGCTACGCGGCAAACATCAAGACGGCGGGCACGAACCTGCTTTCCCTCGTGAACGAAATCCTTGACTTCTCAAAGATTGAAGCGGGCAAGATGGAACTGCTGCCGGACAACTACGACATTTCATCGCTTGTGGTTGACCTTGTAAACATGATAAGCGAGCGCGCAAAGGACAAGGGACTGGAGTTCAAGCTCAACACAGATCCGTCGCTTCCCAAGACGCTCTACGGCGACAGCGTGCGCATCAAGCAGTGCATACTGAACCTGCTGACGAACGCGGTCAAGTACACGCATGCCGGCAGCGTAATCTTTACCCTCGGTTACCAGAAAATCGATGCGCAGAAAATTTCCCTGTGCGTCAATGTTAAGGACAGCGGCATCGGCATCAAAAAAGAGGACATGGCAAAGCTTACCTCGCCCTTTGAACGGATTGAAGAAGGCCGGAACAAAACCATTGAAGGCACGGGGCTTGGCATGAGCATCGTGACCCGCCTGCTTGCCATGATGGGCAGCAAGCTTGACGTGCGGAGCGAATACGGCAAGGGGTCGGAGTTTTCGTTCTGCATCGAGCAGCCCGTTGTGGACTGGTCGGAAACCGGCGACATCAACGAAGCATACAAGCAGAGTGCTGAAAGAATGTCTTCGTACAAGGAAAAGCTTCACGCTCCGCGCGCGCGGCTCCTCTTTGTTGACGATACCGCAATGAATCTTGAAGTCATAAAGGGCCTGCTGAAGAACACCGGCATGACGATTGATACGGTGCTGAGCGGCAGGCAGGCGCTGGAAAAAGTGAAGGAAACGGAATACAACATTCTGTTCATCGACCACCGGATGCCGGAGATGGACGGTATCGAAACGCTCCATGCGATGCAGCAGCTGGAGGACAACAAATGCACCGGAAAACCGGTCATCGTGCTTACGGCAAATGCAATTACCGGCGTAAAGAAAATGTATCTTGACGAAGGCTTTACGGATTACCTTTCAAAGCCTGTGGATCCGGACAAGCTGGAAGAAATGATATGCACGTACCTGCCGCCGGATTACCTGGAAGAGGCACCGGAAGACAGCGGAGCGGCGGCTCCCGACCCGGAAAATGCGGCAAAGGAAGCTGCGTTCATCGAAAAGCTCCGGGAAAGCAAAATCATCGACGTGGACATGGCGCTTAAAAACTGCAGCTCGGTAGAACTGCTTGCATCGGCCATGCAGACCTATTACGATGCCATCGAAGAAAAATCCGGCGAGCTGCAGGGCTTCTACGACCAGCAGGACTGGCAGGATTACCGCATCAAGGTGCACGCACTCAAAAGCACGTCGCGGCTTATCGGTGCGATGGAACTTTCCGACCTGGCCGCACATCTGGAAGACTGCGCGAACAACAATGACGTGGACGAGATTCTGGCCAAACACGGGACGCTGCAGGATTTATACCGGAGCTACCTGCAGAAACTTGCACCCTTTGTGCAGCGGGAGGATACAGACGGCAGCGAAAAAGCGGAGATTTCCGAGGATGCTCTGCGGGAAGAACTGGCTGCGCTTGCTACATACGCGGACCGCTTTGACATCAGCGGGCTGGATGCAGTTCTGAAAGATTTGTCGGCATTCGCCATGCCGCCGTCGTTCGCCGCCACGTTCGGGAAAATCCGCAGCGCGGTGGAAAACGTTGATTTTAAGGAATTAAAGACACTGCTGACAGACAGCAGCATACTATCCGGAGGAAATTAAGCAGCAGTGCGGACGCTGCGCTTTTGACAGCGCCCAGACTGCAGAGGAGTACACATTATGGTAAAAGAACTGTATATTGTGGGAGACGAAACCCGTCTTGTCGTAAAAAATTTCCTGCACCTCCTTGAACCGACGGACTGCACGCTCCAGCTTGTGGGGCAGGATGCAGGAAGCCTGGGCAAGCTGCCGAAGGAACCCATTCACCTGATTCTGTGCCTTGCGGAAGGAATCAATTTCAGCGCCATCAGGAAACTCGCGGAACTGCAGAAGCAGTACGGCACGCACCTGTACTTTGTGGGCAGCCCGGTCAACATGTCGGCAAGCGAGCTTGACTACTTCTACAAGATTCCCTCCGTGCGCTTTCCGTCCTATTCACTGGACATCAACAAGCTGCTGGATGTCATGGAAAAGAACGACGTAGAGCGCAAGCGCATACTCGTTGTTGATGACGAACCAATCCTGCTCCGGAACATCAAGGGCTGGCTGGAAAATGACTTTGAAGTCTACCTTGTTCCTTCCGGCGAAATGGCACTGGAATTCCTGGACATGCATCCGGTTGACCTTATCCTGCTGGACTACCTGATGCCGAACATGGACGGCCCGGAAGTACTCAGAAGAATCCGGGAAGACAAGAACAAGCAGCAGTTCCCCGTCATCTTCCTGACGGCGAACAACGACAAGAACAGCATCATGAAAGCCATGCACATGAAGCCGGACGGCTACATACTCAAGAGCACAAGCCCGGAAGACATCCGGAAAGCCGTGCTTGACTTCTTTAAAAACCGCGTCATCGTGCTTGATACAAAAGAAAAGTGAGGTGAAGCCCGCTGATTCAGCATAAAAAAATGTGAACCGGCGGGAAAATCCGGCGTTTTTTCATGCACCGGGCCATTTTTCCGGCCTGACGCCCTGCTGCAAAAAATCATTTGCTTTTCCTGCTGAGGTGGTGTAAAATGAAATAAACACGTGTTGATTTTACGTGATGACACCATTTTCAGAGGTATTTCCATGGATTCACTGACTTCAGAAACATACAATCCCGACAATCTTCCGGCAGCATTTGTCAAAAAATACGGCGGCACCGAAGACAGCGTGCAGCTTTTTTCTTCCCCGGCGCGTATAAACATCATCGGCGAGCACATAGACTACAACGGCGGCAAAGTGTTCCCGGCGGCAATCAACCGCTACCTTTACGTTGCCATCCGCAAGCGGCAGGACACAAAAATCCGCTACAGCGACGTGCGCTTCCCCGGCGATTTTGAGTTCGACATCAACGACAGCTTCGTCTTTGACAAGAAAAACGGCTATGCCAACTACCTGAACGGCATTCTCTCTCAGATGAAGGCCCGGGGCTGCGTCTTCCCCTGCGGCTTTGAAGTCCTTATGGTGAGCAACATTCCCGCGGCCGGCGGCATTTCGTCGTCTTCCGCGCTGGAATGCGGCTTTGCCTACGCGGTAAGCGAAACCTTCGGCTTTGGCATAGACCGCATCACCATCGCCAAGCTGGGGCAGCTGAGCGAGCACAATTTTATGAACGTAAACTGCGGCATCATGGATCAGTTTATCATCGCCATGGGAAAGAAGGATTCCGCCATTGCGCTGGACTGCGGCACACTCAGCTACGCCTACGTGCCGCTGGCGCTGGGCGATTACCGTTTTGTGGTGATGAACACAAACAAGCAGCGCCGCCTTGCAGACAGCAAGTACAACGAACGCCGCGCTCAGTGCGAGGAAGCGCTGCGGCAGCTGCAGGGCGCAGGTGTAACGGCGGCGGCGCTCTGTGCGCTCAGCCCCAAGGAATGGGAGGCGGCAAAGGGCGCCGTCAGCGACCCGGTGCTGCAGAAGCGCGCGCGGCACTGCGTGTACGAAAACCAGCGCGTGCTTGATGCCGTAACGGCGCTGCAGGCGGGCGACCTTGCACGGCTGGGCATGCTGCTCAACCAGTCACACCAATCACTGAAGGAAGACTATGAGGTAACCGGCATTGAGCTGGACACCCTTGCGGAAACTGCACAGAAGCAGGACGGCTGCCTGGGCGCACGCATGACCGGCGCAGGCTTCGGCGGCTGTGCCATTGCGCTCGTACACAAGGACAAGACGGACGCATTCACCGCCGCCGTGCAGGAAGCCTACACTGCCGCCATCGGCTACAAGGCAGGCTTCTTTGCCTGCGAAAGCGGCGACGGCGTTGCACATTACCACCGGGGGCTAGCCCTTTTTAATGAACCTGTTCGGAAACTTCAGTTTCAGAACAGGTCACTTTGAAATGCGATGTTCAAAATCGCGCTATTTCAGCGATTTTGAACTCGCCACCTGTTTGGAAACGTAGTTTCCGAACAGGTCTA